>JAGBEM010000043.1 GCA_017936985.1 Oscillospiraceae bacterium | reverse complement strand
GTCTACATACAGTTCATTAGTAGAATCATCCAAAGCCTTTGAGAGATTGTTTAAAATTCTCCACAAAGTATTTCTTGTTATGACGATTGTACTTGTCGTTCTGAGCAGATTTGTGATTGGATATTTCGACAAAGATCTTCCATATGAGAAGTTTGATCAGTTTATTGCTATCCTATACATTATGTCTCCTGCTATTATCACGCTGGTTCTTACGATAGCTTCCTTTATAGCCGCAAGATTTGCCCGTAACATCCGTCAGGAATTACCTGTGGACGACAAGAAATGATGTAAATTAGGATCAGCTGTCATAACGATCAGATCAGAAAGTGGAGCAAATTTTAAGGAGGTAAAATGTGTCTATACTAGATCACATGATTCATACGGCTGAAGCGGCAGAAGAATTTGAATCTTTTTTCAAAAGAACAGCAAAGCGATTACTTGTGTTTGCCCTAATATTGGGCCTATTGGGTGCAGCTTCTATTTTCTTTTTGGTTCGTGATGTATTTGATGGCATATATATACCGAGAAGCATCTGGGTATATCTGTTCTTACTTTACATTATGGTACCATCCGTTGGTTGCCTGATTTTATCTGCCTTGTGTTGCGCTGCGGCAAAATATGTTTACCCAAAACGCTACGAATTGCCGGAAAACAAGAAATAGTAAATAAACGAAAAAGCCTACTGTGTCGACGGATACAGTAGGCTTTTATGCTTTCGGGTGGCATTTTTCGTATACGGATTTTAGCTTCTGGTTGACCATGTGGGTGTACATCTGGGTGGAGGAAATGTCGCTGTGACCCATCAGCTCCTGCAAAGAGCCCAGGTCAGCACCATTCTCCAAAAGATGCACTGCAAAGCTGTGGCGCAGCGTGTGAGGCGTGATCTCCTTTTCGATGTGCGCAGTTGTCTGGTAATGCTTCAGGATCTTCCAGAAGCCCTGACGGCTCATGCGGACACCGCCCACATTGACAAACAGCGCTGCCTCGCCGGGATCGGCCAGCATACTGCGGCGAATGTCCGTTATGTATGCAGTCAGAGCCTTCAGCGCTGCAGGATACAGCGGAATAGAACGGGATTTCTTGGCACCTGCGCACTTAATAATGCCCAGTTCCAGATTGACATCATCAATATCCAGCTCGATCAACTCGGTGACCCGGATGCCCGTGGCGTACATCACTTCCAGCATTGCCTTGTCCCGGATACCTTTGGCGTCCACATTGCTGGGCTGTGCCAGCAGCAGCTCGATTTCCCGTCCGGTGAGGATCTGCGGCAGCTTCTTCTCGCCCCGGTCAATACGGATCTCGGTCACCGGTGTGTTTTCCATAAAGCCGGTGGATACCACGTAGCTGTAGAAGTTCTTCAGGCTGGCCAGATTTCTGGAAATCGTAGCACCGGAGCGGCCCTCCTGCTCCAAATGGGCAAGATAGCTGCTGATATTCAGTTGCTGCGCATCCGCAACCTCCACACCCTCGTTTGCGCGCAGCCATTCAGAAAACTGACGAATGTCACGCATATAAGAGGAAATGGTGTTGGCAGAGGCTTGCTTTACCTTGGACAGGTAATTTTCATAAGCACCTATCAAGTCCAACATCAATTGCTTACCTTCCCGTTTGTGAATTCTCTATCAGTAACGCCAAAAAAGGCGCAACATAACAATAATCGATCCATCCCAGACCTATGATACAGGCGCCGCAGGCCGCGGTATGGGGCCAGAGCCTGTCTTTGCTTCCGTCCAGATGCCGGTACGCAAACCAGCAAAGTAGCCCAAGTACAGCCTGGTCTGTAAATTGAAGCAAAAGCCTGACCAGCCAACCGGCAGAGCCGAAGGCGGCTATGACAGAAAAGCCGGTGATCATAAATGTACAAGCCTTTAAAAAGCAAATCAAATAGATCAGCTTCGGCCTGGAGATGTAAACAGAGAGTGCGATAAACAGGAACGGTAAAAGCACTGCCGCCAGTAAGCCGCTGATCGACACAGGGCTGCTTGCTGCCCTGCGCATCAAAAGAAGATAAGTATCGCTTACCTGAGCTGCAATGATGCTGCCGCATAAAAGTCCTGCGATCCATACGAAACAAAACAGGATCATAGAAGTGTTGCGGCTGCTCAGCCGGAAAGGCCATCGGCTGTTAAAAGTGTGCGCCATCTTTGTGCCTCCTTGCATTTGTACCTTGTACCCATGCAAAGGCTTCAAAAGGGCGCAACAAAGCCCAATCAAACAAATTGCATGAATACTATACTCCAAAATCCCTTGAATTTCAAGATGTTTTGGCTATTTTTACGATTTTTGTAAATTATGCCGATTTTTATGTCAACATCGTTATGTCAACTTGCGCAACTACCCGGCTGCAGATTGTGTATCATTTTCAACTATTTGGCTAGATGTTGGGCAAGTGCCCTTACCAGCTACACCAAATGTTGTTTTTGCAAGAAAACCTTCATTCTTTTCCGTAAAGGTAAATTTTATTTACCTGCGCCTGATTTATTGTGCAACTTAACGATAAGCAGCTATTTTGCGTCGGCGTTTTATGGGTTTTCCCTCCCTGCTGCCGATGATCGCAGCAATGCCACTGGCTGCCAGAATGATCAATCCGGTGGTTAGTGCACCTTCATACTGCCCACCGAAAAACAGTGCATTTGTCGCCAGCAGAAACAGATAATAGGCTGCTCCGGTCAACAGACTCACCTGCATTTTCATGTGCTTGATCCGCAGCATGGCAATCACTGCGCCGGTAAGTGCTGCCAGAAACAGGATCACCATAACTCCATAACCGTACACATCCAGCGCTAAACGCTCTCCGACGATCAGCGTTGTCAGTAATACCGCCCCCAGAACCGTAATAACCATTGCCGCAAGAACACCTATTGCGATCCCACCGGGAAGTGCGGATGCTCTGCCTGTTTGTTTTTTACTTCCTGCCATGTCCTTCTCCCCTTTCGATACAAGCTATTCGTCTGTTGCATAAAAAAGAACCGGGACTTTCGTCCCGGTTCCGGTATGGATTCTTTACTTGGACATCTGTGCCACACAAGCATCCAGAAGAGCCTTGGCAGCTTCCTTAGTCTCACCTACTGCGGTGTAGTAGAACTTGACCTTCGGCTCTGTGCCGGAGGGGCGGGCGATGACACTGCCCTTTTCGCCCAGCAGCAGCTCCAGAACGTTGGATTTGGGAAGATCAATTACTGTTTCTTCGCCAGTTACAAGATCCTTTGCAACGCTGCTCTTGTAATCCCGAACAGCCGTCACTGCAGCGCCGCCGATGAATGCAGGCACATCCCTGCGCAGATCAGCCATCATCTTGGCAGCCTTTTCCATGGCGTCTGCGCCTGTTAGCTCGATGCTCTGGACATAGGCCAGATAATAGCCGTACTTTGCATAAACCTCATCCAGTGCATCCAGAATGCTTTTGCCCTGCAGCTTCGCGCTGGCGGCCAGTTCGCAAACCAGCATGGATGCCACGATTGCATCCTTATCCCGGGCGTATGTGCCCTTCAGATAGCCGCAGCTTTCCTCAAAACCGAAGAGGAATTTGTGTTCCTCATTCTTCTGCTCCAGTGCCAGGATCTCGCCGCCGATGTACTTAAAGCCGGTCAAAACCGCTTTCATAGTTACACCGTAGTGAGCGGCGATACGGTCAGCCAGCGGAGAGGAAACGATAGAGCGAACCGTGATTGCACCCTCAGGAATATCATTCTTTGCAGTCCGGGCCTTCAAAACGTAATCCAGCAGCATGAAGCCCAGCTCGTTGCCGCTTAGCTTCGTGAAGCCTCCCTTGCCGTCAGGAACGGCGATGGCAACACGGTCAGCATCCGGGTCGGTGCCCAGGATCACGTCACAGGGAGCCGTTGCAGCTACCTTGTAGCTTTCATGCAAAGCGGCGTCGGTTTCCGGATTGGGATATTCACAGGTTTTGAAATCGCCATCGGGCTTGGCCTGGCAGGCAACGGTCGTAATGTTTACGCCCAGCTTGCCCAGAACTGCATGGACCGGCTCCATACCGGTACCGCACAGCGGTGTGTACACGATATTCAGCCCAGCAGTGCGCAGCATATCCGGATCTACAGCTTCATTGAGAACGGTTTCGTAGTAGCTCTCCCACAGATCCTGTCCAATATAGTGGATCAGGCCATCTGCCATGTACTGCTCAAAAGACTTTGTTTCGGGGATAAAGTAAGGAATTTCAGCGATCTTGGCCGTAACCACAGCCGCCGGTTCATCGGTCATCTGGCAGCCGTCAGGGCCGTAGCACTTAACACCGTTGTATGCACCAGCATTGTGGCTGGCGGAGATCACGATACCACAGCCGCACTTCAGCTGACGCACTGCATAGGAAAGCATCGGTGTGGGTGCCAAACGGTCATATAACCAAACCTCGATACCAGCTTCTGCAAAAGCAACTGCACAAACTTCTGCAAAGAGTTGGGAGTTGTGCCGGGAGTCATAACCGATCGCGGCCTTCTGAGGCAAGTCAGTGCCGGAAAGCCAGGCAGCCATTCCCTGAGCGGCTCTACGGACGGTGTAGCGATTCAGACGGTTACTGCCGGCACCCATGATGCCGCGCATACCGGCAGTGCCAAACTGCAGATCACCGCCAAAACGGCCCTTGAGCTCTTCTTCATTGCCTGCAATTGAGGCAAGCTCTTTCTGTACATCTTCCGGAAGATTCGCGTTGCACCAAAACTCGTAGCGTTCCATATAAGTCATATAAAAATTCCTCCATTCGATTTATAAGAAAACAACAGCCCAAAGTATACCATTGAGCTGTTGTCTGTCTATCAGAACTTAGATCTCGCCTTCGGGATCGACCTCGGGCTGGGAATTACGGTTTTCCTGTGCCTCAGTCAGAGCACGGAACTTGACGCGGGTATCGCGCACTTCGTTCAGGGACTGGGCAATAGCTTCCTCGGTGCGGCGCAGGGCGTCGTCCATATACTCGTTGCTGGCCTTACGCAGCTCGGAGATACGGGTCTGGGTCTTGTTGTACATTTCCTGGCACTGACGGCGGGCTTCCTGGTAAATGGACTCCTGTGCTACCAGTTCCTTAGCCTTCTGCTGTGCCTCACGGACAATACCCTCAGCCTCACGGCGAGCCTGGCCGATCAGCTCATTGCGGGATTCCACGATGGTACGGGACTGCTTCAGCTCAGCAGGCAGCTGGGCAATGATCTCGTCCAGCATATCCAGCACCTTGTCACGCTCGAGGATGCACTTGTCAGCACCCAGAGGCAGCGCACGGGCATCCTGGATCATATCATACAGCGCACTGATGATATCTTCGATGTGTTGTTCGTTCATTTTATATTTCCTCCTTGATGTGTGGTTGCGATGCGATTATGAAAGTCCTGAATGATCTGCGCAGGCAGAAAATCGGACAAATCTACATTGTAGGATGCCAGTTCCTTGACCGTGCTGGAGCTTAAGGACATATACTTGTGATCTGCTGGCAGGAACAGTGTATCAAGATCTGCGTTGAGCTTGCGGTTGATCTGGGCCATCTGAAATTCATTTTCAAAATCAGAACCGGCTCGCAGACCTTTCACGATCACACAACTGCCCTTTTGGGCGGCATAATCTGCCAGAAGCCGGTCAGAGCAATCCACTTCTACATTGGGGATCTCCTTCGTCACTCTGCGGATCAATTCCACGCGTTCATCCAGTGTAAACAGCGGATTCTTACCGGCATTGACCATAACGCATACGATCACCCGGTCAAAAATTGCGGCAGCTCTGCGGATGATATTCAAATGTCCGTTTGTGACCGGATCAAAACTGCCCGGATAGATGGCGATCTTCATAGCTACACTTCCCTGCTTATGCCTTGCGGTAAAGGGTCAAAAATGTCTTACCGTACTTATAATCTTTGGATCTTGTGAAGCCTTCAAACTCCCAGGGAAGTTCCTTTTCCACAGGGCGTTCCGCAACTATTATACCACCAGATTGCAAAATGTCAATTTCTGTGAGCTTTTTTAGTGCATTTTCTAAAAAAACTTCTGCATACGGCGGGTCTAAAAAGATAATATCAAACTGTTCGCGACAGTTTTGTAGATATTGCATATAGTCCGAGCGGACAACTTTGGCATCCTCCAGCATCTTTGCGCGACGTAAATTCTCCTTGATCAGCGCGCAGGCTTTCTCGCTTTCATCAACAAAGACCGCGCTTTTCGCGCCGCGGCTCAGTGCCTCAATGCCCAGCTGACCTGTTCCGCCAAACAGATCCAGTACCCGGGCACAGGGGATCTCAAACTGAATAATGCTGAACAGCGCCTCTTTCACCCGGTCAGTTGTAGGTCTTGTCTGCAAACCTTCCGGGGTTTTCAGCTGCACGCCTCTGGCTTTTCCTGTGATCACTCGCATGATTGTTCCTCTTTTGCACGAAAATGGTGATAAACTGCGGCGGCTGCATCCTTGGGAAGCAACCGTTCCAACTCAGACAGACTGGCCTGAGAAATGGCAGTCAAAGACTTAAATACTTTCAGCAGCTCCTGTTTACGCTTTGCGCCGATACCCGGAATCACATCCAGTTCTGAATACCGAAGCCGCTTGCTGCGCAATTTACGATGGTAGGTAATGGCAAACCTGTGGGTCTCCTCCTGAATATTGCCGATCAAAGCAAAAACGCTCTGGTTGGCATCGATGGCGATCTCAAGCCCTTCCGGGGTCACCAATGCTCTTGTGCGGTGACGGTCATCCTTGACCATGCCAAACACCGGGAACGACAGATCCAGCGCTCTGAGCGCATCCAACGCAGTGCAGGCGTGTGTCACGCCGCCGTCGATCAACAGCAGGTCCGGTTTTTCAGAAAATCCATTGTCTTCATTCTTGTAATGCGTAAAGCGTCTTGTGACCACCTGGTGCATTGACGCGTAATCATCCTGTCCGGCCAATCCTTCGATTTTAAAACGCTTATATTCTGATTTTTTCGGCTTACCATCATGAAAGACAACCATGCTGGCCACAATGTCGGTACCGGAAATGTTGGAAATATCAAAAGACTCGATCCGTTTCGGCGGTTCCATGGAAAGCATTTTGCCTAGCAAAGAAAGGGTTCCACTGATCCGTTCGTCTTTATCCGTCAGCCGCTGTGCCTCTTCAAAGGCATTTTTGTTTGCAAGCGCAACTAGCCGCACATTATCCCCTCTCTGGGGCACATGCAGATGGGGCTTGCGTCCAAACTGCTGCAGAAGTAGTTCTTCAAACAGCGCAGAATCCTCCAGTTCAAAGGGCAGCAATACCCGTTTAGGAGCAAGCCCTCTGCTGAGATAGTATTGCTTCAGCAAGCTGGACACTGCCTCCTTGGGGTCATCCGGTACGGAGAAAACTTCGTAATCCTTGTCCAGCAGATTACCGCCGGAGAAATGAAGCACCGCAAAGCAGCCCTTTACTTCCGTCTGTGCATAACCGATCACATCGGTATCTGCAAGCGTACCGGCGGTGACTAACTGCTTCTGCCCCAAGTTCTCTACTGCATTCAGCCGATCCCGAAGGCTGGCAGCCAGTTCAAATTCTAAATTTTCGGCAGCTGTCAGCATTTGCTTTTTGATGTCATCTGCCACCGCTTTAAAATTGCCCATCAGCAGCTGCCTTGCCTGCTCCATCACATTCCGGTATTCTTGCTGAGACTTCCCTGTCTGGCACCATCCGGCGCACTGATTCATGTGATAATTCAAGCATGGCCTGTCTTTTCCAATATCCCGGGGAAATTCCCGGTGACAGTCCGGCAGCTTCAGCGTCAAACGAATGGCCTCCAGCAGACTGTTAGTCACACCCCGGCTGCCGTATGGGCCATAATACCCTGCTCCATCGTCACTGATCTTGCTAACTAAAGTGATCCTGGGATAGGGGTCTTTCATGTTCAGCCGCAGATACGGATATCCCTTGTCATCCTTCAAAAGG
>JAGBEM010000042.1 GCA_017936985.1 Oscillospiraceae bacterium | reverse complement strand
TTCTGTTTGATGCTGGCCATGAGTCATTTTTTAGAATAATGTAATTATACTATTGACAAATGTGCCTGCGTGGTGTACAATGTGGGCAATTCCATAAAAACCGTTGAGGCGGAGATAAAGGTGAAGCTGCCATCACAGAGAGTCCGGGGTGCTGAGAGCCGGGCATGAAACACTTCATCAAATGGACCGCTGAGGGCGCAGTCAAAGGCAAAGGCCGAGTATTCTGCGACGCGTGGGCATGCGTCAGTTGCCGGGGATATGCAGGTATCTCGCAAGGGGCGGCCCGAAGCTGCAAATCAAGGTGGCACCGCGGATAAAGTGTTTATTCGTCCTTGACAGAAGTGGATTCTTCTGTCAAGGACTTTTTTGTTTAGGAGGAAATGATTATGAAATACGGCAATATTGATTACGATCTTTACTTCAAGAATTATCCGGATGAGAAAGGATTCTATGGCAATTACGGCGGCGTGTATGTGCCGGAGGAACTGAAAAAGGCCATGGAAGAGATCACTGAAGCCTATTTTACCATCTGTAAATCCCGGAAATTTATCAGTGAGCTGCGCCGGATCCGTAAGGAATTTCAGGGCAGACCCACACCCATCTCCTATCTGGAGCGGCTGTCCGGGAGCTTGGGAAATGTTCAGCTGTATGTTAAGCGCGAGGATTTGAATCATACCGGCGCCCACAAGCTGAATCACTGCATGGGCGAGGCGCTGCTGGCCAAATACATGGGCAAGAAGAAGGTCATTGCCGAGACCGGTGCCGGTCAGCACGGCGTTGCATTGGCAACCGCGGCTGCCTATTTCGGTCTGGAATGTGATATTTACATGGGCAGTGTGGATATTAAAAAGCAGGCACCCAATGTGGCGAGAATGAAGATCCTGGGTGCCAATGTGATCGAGGTCACCGACGGTCTTGCCACACTGAAAGAAGCGGTGGATGCTGCCTTTGCGGCCTATTCCAGAGAGTATAAAGACTGCATTTATTGCATCGGCTCTGTGGTGGGACCCCATCCGTTCCCCATGATGGTTCGGGATTTCCAGAGCGTAGTGGGCATCGAGGCCCGGGAGCAATTTGTGGAAATGACCGGGGAATTGCCGGACGCAGTGGTTGCCTGCGTGGGTGGCGGCTCCAACTCCATGGGTATGTTCTCCGGTTTCCTCAATGATCCGGTGGAGATCTACGGCGTGGAGCCTTTGGGCAGAGGTACAGCGCTGGGCGATCATGCGGCCAGCCTGCAGTACGGCACTGAGGGAATCATGCACGGTTTCAACAGCATCATGCTGAAAGACGAAAACGGCGATCCGGCACCGGTATATTCCGTAGCCAGTGGTCTTGACTATCCCTCTTCCGGACCGGAGCACGCATTTTTACGGGATGCCGGCCGGGTGAAATACGATGTTGTGGACGATGAAGAGGCGGTGGATGCTTTCTTCAAGCTGTCCAGACTGGAGGGTATCATTCCTGCCATTGAAAGCTCCCATGCTGTGGCTTATGGCATGAAGCTGGCGAAGAAAATGGGTAAGGGCTCTGTGCTGATCTGCCTGTCCGGCAGAGGCGATAAGGATATGGACTATATCATTGAACGGTATGGGATCCGATAAAAGGAAAAAGCCGGGGGATACCCCGGCTTTTTCCTATCAATTGGGATTTATGGATACGGTCGAAAGGGGGCGCAAGCGGTCAGATTTGACTTGTCAGCGGGTGATTGCTATAATATTTCCATCTAACAAAGGAGAGATTAGGCTGTGAATTTGATCAAAGTAGATGTGACGCGGGATAAAAAACTGCAAAAGCAGGTGAAGCAGTTGTATTTGCACGCGTTTCCCAAAGAGGAGCGGATCCCCTGGTGGATGATGGCGCTGAATGCCCGGAGAAAGGGGATCGATCTGACCGCCTTTTTGGATGAGGATATTTTTTGCGGCTTTACCGCTTCGGTGACGGTGGGGGAGCTGCATTTTCTGCTGTTTTTTGCGGTGGATGAGAAATTGCGCGGGCAAGGGTATGGCTCGGCGATCCTGTCTGCCCTTCGGGAAGAATATAAAACCATTGTTTTGAATGTGGAGCCGTTGGAAGAAACTGCGCCAAACTACCAGGAAAGAGTGAACCGGTTTGCCTTTTATCGGAAGAATGGTTTTGTAGATACCGGGTATCATGTGTGGGAGATCGGCGGTATGTTCCGGGTGTTGGGAACACAGAAGGATCTGGATGTAGCGAAATATAAGAAGATTTTCAAAAAGCTGACTTTTGGCATTTGGAACGTGAAGATATTGAAAGCGGAACAGTAAAAACGCCCCCCCGGTGCATATTTGCACCGGGGAGCGAGCATTTAAAAGGAAGCCTTGCGGCGGATCTGACTGGGTGTCAGATCAGTATGCTTTTTTAAGACCTTGCGGAAGTAGGAAGCAGAGCTGAAATGCAGGCTGCTGCAGATCTCTTCGATCGGAATGTCGGTCTGCTCCAGCATTTCAACAGCTCTTTCGATCAGTATTCTTTGACGCAGATCGTTGGGTGTTTGACCGGATAAACGCTTGAATGCGGCGTAAAGCCCGGATTCGCTGATATTACAGTGTCTGGCCACATCTTTCATTTGTGCAAAGGGATTGGCCTGGAGGTAATGCTCGGCTGCAACCAGGATCTGCCGCCGGGGCTCGCCGGAGGCGTAGGTCATCTTTGGAAGAAGCTGGGAAAGCAGGGCGTAGAAACGGAAGATAGCGCCACTGCAGCTTTCGCTGTGCCGGATGACCTGATCCACAAGCTGAACATCCTCTGGGCTGCTGTTGATCTTTTGCAGAGGATAGACATACTCTTCCGTATTGGGGAAGAAGGTGAAGCCGAAGGAAGCAAAACGAATGGCATCGTTACTGCTCCAAAAAGATTCATAAGGAAGGTTTTTGGGAATATAGAAAATGTCGCCGGCAGAAAGTTCCAGAGAACCTTGCTGAGACACAATGCGGCAGCTGCCTTCGCGCAGGTAGGCGATAAAATGATACTCCGCGCCGCTGCGCCTGTCGGTATAGCGGTACTTTTCAAAGCGATACTCCCGGAGCTTAAAACTGTTTGAGAATTGTGTGTTATTCATACTGTAAAATCACCATCTTTTGTAGGATCTTACCTCTTTTTCTGTAGGATAGCATATTTTGTGCAGACAGTCAAGCTGGTATAATAAATTTAAATCCTATTAAAAAGGAAGGTGTTTGTCCGATGAACAGAAAAGCGATCGTGTTCACACAGGTAAATAAGGCAGAATTGATCGAAGAGCCCTTCTGCATGGAGCCCGGTGCAGGAAAAGTCATTGTTAAAACAGTCTTTTCCACTTTGAGCAGTGGCACGGAACGGGCCAATCTGACCGGTGATCTGAACGTCAGTCCGGCTAAGACCCAGACGGTGGCAAAGTTCCCCCGCAGAAGCGGTTACAGCACCTCCGGTACGGTGGTCAGTGTAGGCGAGGGTGTCACTTCTGTAGTACCCGGTGACCGGGTCGCCATGATCCATACTACCCACAGCCAGTATCTGGAAGTTCCTGAGAAGAACCTTTGCAAGCTGGAGGACGGTATTTCTTTCCAGGAGGCGGCGATCTGGCATATTTCCACATTTCCTCTGGCAGCCATCCGCAAGTGCCGGCTGGAGATCGGTGAAAGCGCCATAGTGATGGGTATGGGCATTTTGGGTATGATGGCAGTGAAGCTGCTGCGTGCTGCCGGTGCAGCACCCATTATCGCGACAGATCCGGTGCCGGAAAAAAGAGAAGTGGCGCTGAAATTGGGCGCAGACTATGCGCTGGATCCTTTTGATCCGGATTTTGCGCTGAAGGTAAAAGAGATCACAGGCGGCGGCTGCAATGTGGCCATCGAGGTCACCGGTAATGGCAAGGCTCTGGATATGGTCTTGGATTGCATGGAGCTGTTTGGTCGGGTGGCACTGTTGGGCTGTACCCGAACTTCCGATTTTACCATCGATTACTATCGAAAAGTCCATGCCCCCGGCATTACCATGATCGGTGCCCACACCAATGCCCGTCCCCAGGTGGAGTCCTATCCTGGTATGTGGACGACTATGGATGATATCAAGGCACTGCAAAAGCTGGTTTTGGCGGGCCGTCTGGACTTTGCCTCCATGGTGGCAGAAGTCCATGGACCCCAGGAAGCACCGGAAGTCTATCACCGTCTGGCGACAGAAAAGACATTCCCTCTGGTGCAGTTTGATTGGAGCAGATTGGTATGAGCAAGGTAAGAGTTGCCCAGATCGGTATCGGTCACGATCATTGTGATGTGTTCCAGACCTTGCGCGAGCTGCCGGAAATGTTTGAGGTCGTGGGTTACCACATTCCGGAAAGTGAGCTGGGAAGATTTGATCATTTCCTGAAGTTCTTTGAAGGCGCAAAGGAACTGACCCTGGAGGAGATCCTGGAAGATCCCACCATTCAGGCGGTAGTCATAGAAACAGAAGAGGTCAATCTGGTCAAATATGCCACATTGGCTGCCCAGGCCGGCAAGCATATCCATATGGACAAGCCCGGCGGCTTTCGACATTCGGATTTTGAGGCACTGATCGAACTGGTGCGCAGCAAAAACCTGGTGCTGCACCTGGGTTATATGTATCGCTACAATCCGATTATCAGCAAGGTACTGGAACGGGCAAAGGCTGGCGAGTTTGGTGAGATATTTATGGTCAATGCCCAGATGAACACCCATCTGAAGCCGGAAAAACGGCAGTGGATGGAAACGCTCCCCGGCGGCATGACCTTCTATCTGACCTGCCATTTGATCGATCTGATCGTGCAGCTGCAGGGTATGCCGAAGGATATTGTTTCCTACACCACTTCCACCGGTGTGGAGGGTGTCACTTCCAAGGATTTCAGTATGTTTGTTTTGCGCTATGACAATGGCGCATCTGTTGCCAAGGCCTGCTGTACGGAGTACGGTGGTTTCAACCGGCGACAGCTGGAGATCAGCGGCAGCAAGGGCAGCGTGGAGATCAAGCCGCTGGAGATCCGGCCGCCGGAGGGTGGGCAGTTTACCGACTGCACGGAGTATGTCCCCGGCCCCGATGGCACTCAGATCACTTCGTACCGCAGTGAAAAGTTCACCCGCTATGGCAAAATGCTGGAAAGCTTCGGCTATATGGTCAAGGGCGAAAGGGAAAATCCCTATACATATGACTATGAGCTGGCCCTTTATAAGCTGGTGCTTAAGTGTTGCGCAATGTAAGGCTATGACGATTCACGCAATCCAATATGCCCGGTCCACACTGCCGGAGAGCATGGTACTGACCGGGGGAGATCCTAAGAGAAAATGTGACATCGTCTTTTTGCTCTATGTCATCGATACAGAAGGCAAGTGCGTTTTGGTCGATGCCGGCTGTGACACAATGCCGGGATTTCAGATGGAGGATTTTGTTTCTCCTGCAAAAGCATTGAAAGACTATGGCATAGAACCTGACTGGATCACTGATGTGATCGTTACCCACGCCCATCACGACCATATAGATGGCTTGCGGCATTTCCCCGGTGCGAATGTTTACATTCAGGCGGAGGAATATTCCAAGGGAAGAAAATATATTCCGGAAACTGCTAGGGTATATATCTTTGAAGAAGAATGTGTGGTAGCTGACCGCATCCGCGTCAAGCGGGTGGGCGGACATAGCATGGGCTCCAGTATTGCACTTGTACAGGTGGCAGATGCGCAGTATGTTTTCGGAGGCGATGAATGCTACCTGACTGTGTGCCTGGAAAAGGGAATCCCTACGGGGGCATCTTGCGATCCGAAGATGAGCCGATGGTTTGTAACGCATTTTTCTGCGCCTGGGTATCGGGTGCTGCTTTCCCATGATCCCAAAATGAAAACCGGTATGATAATTTCAGAAAG
>JAGBEM010000041.1 GCA_017936985.1 Oscillospiraceae bacterium | reverse complement strand
CTTATTTAGAAATCTGATGGGGGTTTTGCTGTGCCATATCCCCGCGTTTTCCTATCCGGCCGCTTCTGTGCACTCGGCGCAGGGACAGAAACAGGCTCAGTCTGATAGACGGGCATTGGCCGAAGCGGTGTATAATCATACACACTGCGCTTCACAATTTTCTTGGACATGGGGTGCTTGGTGTAATCCAGCTTTTTCAGCTTCAGCATATTACAGCCGCGAATCACCACAAGCATTTCGTCATTAGGTAACCGCAGCACCTCATCTGGTGTGAGTAACCTCCGTCTTCCCTGTCCTTCCGTGTGACGGTATTGTGGAATAACTTGCGCCACTGCTATCGTTTGGCGAACCGTCATCGTGCTGTTGACCATTACGGAGATATCTCCGCTGCGCTCTGAAAAGTAAGTAGCAGAGGTATCATCCGTACAGCCAAGCATCAGCTGAATATCAGCATTACCGATAATCTCTGACCATAGGTTATTGGGATATCGGTTCTGAAGCTGGCCCAAGCTCTGCACCGCCAGCATTACCCGGATGTCCCGGGATCTGACCGTAGACAGTGTTCTCGCAAAATCAGAGCCGTCCTCTGCTCCTCCGATTCGTCCCACATTATTAAACTCATCTAGCACCAGATTGACAGGTACGTCACAACGACCGTTCGGCTGTGCATCAGCGTACCGGGTCAGTTTGATGAACAGGAACGAAAAGAACAGCGATGACAGGAATGCCATGCTGTTGTCCTGATCACTCAGAATAATGTAATACGCACATTTGCGTTTACCTGGAGCTGTCAGATCAATGTCGGAGTATTTTGTAATGCGCTGGACCGCCCGGTCCTGCAGCACCTGAAGGCGAGTGCCCAGACCCAGTATGATACCGGATTTAACCGTGTCGCTGGCCTGAGAGAACAGATTGTACGGTGCCCGGGCCGGATGATCTATAGGCAGCTTTTCAAAGATCGCTGCCAGCTGACGCTCACTGTATGAAGTAAGCATCTGATACACAGCGGGCAAGTGTTTATCCTCCTTGGCTTTATTATGGTCATAATCAGTTTGGAGGATCAACGCACGGAGCAGATTGGCTTCGCCGTTATCCCAGAAGTGATCTCCTTTTCCAGAGCTGGTATTGCCGATAATAACATTGGTAAGCATCTGGGCCATCAGGGTATCACCGTTCAAGTCTGACATACAGTTCCACGCATCTCCGTGATCCGGGTCAACCAAGTTGAAGATTTTTACATCATATCCAGCGTTTCGGAACAGCTCCGATGTATCTGCATACATTTCTGCCTTACTGTCAGTGATGATCACAGACTCACCCCGGTTTAAGGCTTGAAATAATGCATTGCGAATAATGGCCCGGGATTTCATGGTACCGGATGCACCGAAAATCGCAATATGTCGGTTGAGTCTGGTATCGACCGGCATACAGACGGCTTTTCCTTTGTACTCACCCAGTATAGTGCCCTCAGCCTTCTCGATAGGGCTGACCTCCAACATCTCCTTCATTTCCTGATCGGTCATCCAGGAAGCGGATCCGTATAAGCCGGATTTGCTGGTGGTAAAGCCACGGGGGTCCCGCTGCTTGCTGTCGAACTTATCGTGGAGCTTCACATACAGGAATATTGCTCCGCAGATTCCGATGAGCAGAAGCATTCCCTTGATGCCATTGCCTGTAAAAGCCAAAGGCAAGCAGATCAACGGGCTCCAGTTTACGGGCTGCATAGTGGCCTGCCCGGAGAGTCCGTTGTCATTAATCCAAGCATCGTAGTTCGAGAGCAATTGGCTTGACAAGCCTCCCAGATAGAGCAGCGCAGCGACACTAAGAATTGTGGCAACGATAATTGCTATCATTCGCTTCTTATCTGTCATATAAATTCCTCCGCTTTACGCCAAGCTCTTCCTCGATCTGCGCCAGTTCAATAACCTTCATGCTGGCAAGCCTTCCGATGTAGGCCTGCAGCAGGGATGTCTGCTGGGGGTAGCACAGAATTTCAACCGTCAGACCGGTTTGATGACTCAATGCACTGCGAAACCGCTGAAGCCGGGCAATGTCGCAATCAAGAAATGAGTATACATAGATACCGTCAATGAAAGCATCATACTCAAAATCGCCGTGATTATAGGACCGCTCGCTGGGATCAAAGAGGTAATCCAGAATCTTTTCTTTCCAGTCTGACACACAGAACAGACGTAGAAGCCGAACACCATAGTCATTCATAGGGACCGCATGGATATGCCGGAAGATGGAATCGAAACGGTTATCCTTCCGCCGGTTCTTTCCGATCTCCAGAAGGGTCTCTAAGGCTACGCTGTCAGACTCAGCCAGAAGGACCGCCGAATCAACGGCATTTATTTGCGCGTTGGCGCCGGCAATGCTTTTCAGATTCTGCTGCGTCTTGAACTCACCCAAACCGGACCACTTCATTGCGGCATCCCTGGTGTTGTACACCGCGAGGCACTGTCTTCCCGCAAAGATCGCTCCGACCATTCGGCTGAAGCAGGTCTTATTTAGTTCAGTCTGACCGATGCGCTTGATATCCTTGGCCATATATAAGGATGGCTCATCCGGGATGTTTTTGGAATAACCGGTTTGAAGGAGCTGCGGTAACAGATATGCGCGAACCTCTATATCTGCATTCATACACATCGCCACTGCCTCGCCAACCCGATGGAACCGATCCCGATGATCCTGATCACCGGGAATGTCGTGCCCGGCAAATGCATTTAAGTAATATTCTTCCGCACCGATCCATCTGAGTATTGGAAGCCCTCCCTTAAAGAAACGAACGGATTTCCATTTGCCCTTGCCACAAATATTTAAAAGCCGGCAAGAGATCTTCTCACCTGTATCCGGATTTTGAAAATCCTGTTTCGTATTCAGTTTATTGACCAGCACCTTATAGACCCGTTCGTTACCAAGCAAACCGAGTGATTGGATAGGAAAATCACCCACCACGGACAAGAGTGTGATGAGCCGATGAACCTGACTGCCGGGGCGAACATAGATCATTTCTTCTCACCTTCGCCCTTAGAAATCAGGTCCGGATGACTGCTCTCTCCGACCCGATGTCGTATCTTTTTCGGCCTAAAAACCGGGGTACGCCCCCCCATTTCCTGCTCCTCAGGGTTTATGCAATCCGGTCTGCGAGGTTTTTGGCCGTTTTTGCATAAGATTTTTTGCCGCTTATACCTTCGTTTCATGGAGCTTGACCCCCTCGTCGCCGATGCTGGGAAGCAGTTCCAGAAAAAACCGGAGTTCATTCTGCGGAACCACATACACTTCAGTACGATCCTCAGATCCAGGGGCGCTACAGTAGAAGTGCCAGCACACTGCCGCACCGTCATCCTTCATGGTGTGCATCGCCACGGTATCGGAGACCATATTGATTTCAATGTTATCATGATCTCTCCACTGTCGTTCCGGGCGGGCGCGGTTATACACATGACGGTAGCAGAGCACGGCATCCGGATAAATCGCTCTGGGCTTACCGGTGAAAAACCTGTCCATAGCAGGATATAGAAATCCACGCACATACTCAGCAGAGCCCCTGTCCTTTTTAGGAAGCAAAGCAGGAATCTGCAAACAGAACCAGCCTTCCT
>JAGBEM010000040.1 GCA_017936985.1 Oscillospiraceae bacterium | reverse complement strand
GACCTTGCGGTTTATCCCCAAGTTCAAAGCGCAGATGGATTCGGTGGTGGATGCTCAGCGGAGCATCGGCAGAGATATTTCGGAAGGCAGCCTTTGGCATCGCACCAAAATTGCCATCACTGTACTGTCCATCATGATCACCTGGGCATTGGAAAATGCCATTGAGACCGCCGACAGCATGAAAAGCCGGGGTTACGGATTAAAAGGCCGCACCGCTTTCTCCATCTACCGTTTTGATGACCGGGATAAGATGGCGCTGCTCTATTTAGGATTCTGTGGCTTTTATCTGCTGGCAGGTGTAATTGTATCTGCCTTCGGCTTCCGATATTTCCCCAGCATCCGCTATATCGGTCTGAACTCTGTGACCCTTTCTTTTCAGTTTGTGTATTTGATTATGTGTTTAATGCCTGTGGTGCTGAACTGGGCAGAGGAGAGAAAATGGAAAGCTATTCATTCAAAAATGTAGATTTTACATACCCGGAGGGCGAGAAGAAGGCCCTACGGAATATTTCCTTTACGGTTCAGCAAGGTGAGTTTGTGATCCTCTGCGGCCCTTCCGGATGCGGTAAATCCACACTTCTTCGGCACTTGAAATCTTGTTTGACACCCCATGGTCTTTTCTCCGGTGAGATCCGGTATCAAGGAACACTGCTATCGGAACTCTCCCAAAGAGAGCAGGCGCAGCAGATTGGGTATGTTCTGCAATCCCCAGAGAATCAGGTAGTCACAGACAAGGTATGGCACGAATTGGCCTTTGGCTTGGAAAGCTTGGGATATGATACTCCCACCATTCGTCGTCGGGTTGCGGAAATCGCCGCATTCTTCGGTATCGAGAATTGGTTTTACAAGAATGTCACGGAACTGTCCGGTGGTCAGAAGCAACTGCTGAGTCTTGCATCGGTGATGGCAATGCAGCCGGGTGTGCTGGTACTGGACGAGCCTACCGCACAGCTCGACCCCATCGCTGCCGCTGATTTCCTGGCATTGCTGGGAAAGATCAACCGGGAACTGGGTACGACGATTATTCTGACCGAGCATCGATTGGAGGAGGCTTTTCCCTTTGCCACCCGTGTTATCGTAATGAATGAGGGTGCGCTCCTCTGCGATGACAAGCCGGAGAATGTAGGCTTGCAGCTGAAGGATAAGGGCAGCGGTATGTTTCTGGCTATGCCTACCGCCATGCGTGTTTGGGCAGCAGTGGAAACAAAGCTGGATTGCCCCATGACCGTCCGTGACGGTAGCAGTTTCCTTTCTCAGCGAGTGGATGAACAAACGCTTCTTCCTCTTGCAGAAAAAGATTCACCAGTTTATCCTGAGGATGTAACCTTAGAGTGCGATGACCTTTGGTTCCGCTATGAGAAAGACTCCCCAGATGTGGTCAAAGGCTTTTCTTTGAAGCTGCGCAAGGGCGAGTTCTATGCCATCCTGGGCGGCAACGGTGCTGGTAAATCCACCACACTGAAGGTGATCTCCGGTCTGCGCTCTGCCTATCGTGGTGATGTTCGCCTGCAAGGTAAGCTGGGACATCTGCCCCAGAATCCCCAAACCCTCTTTGTAAAACGCACTGTACGGGAAGATTTGTACGAAGTGTTCCGTGGAGAGAAGATTCCCAAAGAAAAACAGGATGCAGAGGTTGCCCGAATTGTAGAACTTTGTGGGCTGCGGGAATTCTTGGATCGCCATCCCTATGACATTTCCGGTGGTGAGCAGCAGCGCACCGCCTTGGCAAAGGTGTTGCTGACCGCACCGGACATTCTGCTGCTGGACGAGCCTACCAAGGGTTTTGACGCAGAGTTCAAGGTTACTTTTTCGATGATCCTCCGCCGTCTTGTTGCACAGGGGGTAACCATCTTGATGGTCAGCCATGATGTACCATTCTGTGCCGAGTATGCCCACAAGTGCGGCTTGTTCTTTGATGGCAGTATCGTGGCAGAGGGAACTCCCCGTGAGTTTTTCTCCGGCAACAGCTTTTATACCACTCCCACCAATCGTATGGCACGGCATTTGATTCCCCAGGCGGTGACAGTTGCTGATATCATCGGCTGCTGCGGTGGAGAGCTGCCCGCTGAGCCTGAGATTCCTGAAGCGACCGTCTTGCCCGAACCGAAGGAAACAGCAGTAAACTTCAAACCCAAGCCGCTACCATTCTGGAGGAAACTCCTTGCCGGTGTGTCCCTGGCGATTGCGCTGCTGGTGTTCTTCTATGCTACCAGCATCACAGACCTTTCGTCGCTTATTGGCAAAGAGGGCATCAGTGCCAGCGGTGAGCAGCAGCTTTTTTTGTACTTGGTACTGATCGCTGCGCTGGGTGTGTTCATCGCTGCTATTGGCCGTAGAAGCGCCCCCTCCGCTATGCTGCAGATCCCCGCCAAGCAACGAAAGCTGAGCAAACGCACCCTGGTGGCTGCGGTGCTGATCGTGCTGTGTATCCCGCTGACCATCTTTGCCGGTGTGATGTACCTGGGCAATCAGCATTACAACGTGACCGCTATGCTGGTGCTGATCGAGTGTATGGTGCCTTTCTTCCTGGTGTTTGAAAGCCGCAAACCCAAGGCAAGAGAGCTGGTGACCATCGCTGTTCTGTGTGCCATCGCAATCGCAGGCCGGTCTGCCTTTTTTATGCTGCCCCAGTTCAAGCCGGTGCTGGCGCTGGTCATCATCTCCGGTGTTGCCTTCGGTGGCGAGACCGGATTCCTGGTGGGTGCCGTGACTATGATGGTATCCAATGTCCTATTCTCCCAAGGCCCCTGGATGCCCTGGCAGATGTTCAGTATGGGTATCATCGGCTTCCTGGCAGGTGTGTTGTTCCGCAAGGGTCTGCTTCGCCGTAGCCGCGGTAGCCTTGCCACCTTCGGCGCATTTGCAGCTGTTATCATCTACGGCGGTATTATGAACCCTGCCGCTGCGCTGATGTACAACTCCCAAACGCTAAACTGGGAAATGCTCAAAGCCTACTATGTATCCGGCCTTCCCATGGATCTAATCCATGCCGCCGCAACGGTGATCTTCATCCTCATTGCCGCCGAGCCGATGTTGGAAAAGTTGGACCGCATCAAAGTCAAATATGGCTTAGTTGAATAACAGAAAAGAGGTTTCGCACCAAAATGTGTGCGAAACCTCTTTTTTGTTTATGCGTTATTTGCTGAGAGCTTTGCGCATCTTTTCCAACGCTCTGCGATATGTCCTATCTGCCGTATCCGGTGAAGCTAGACCATGTTCTACAGCCAGTTCGATGAAAGGAACTTTCTTCCTGGGTTTGCGTTTGGGTTCTCCATCCGCATCTAGATCATTCTCATCGTAATAGTGGGTAGCATAGCAATCCCGGCAGAAGCCAAGATGATCCGAAACGATTGCCCGTTCCCGATAATTTAGCGACTCGAAGGTTGACATAACTTTCTCTGCTTTCTCTATGCGCAAGTACAGTTCTTCCGTTTGGGATGTACCATCGGCGGCAACTTCCTCCATACTCTCTTCACTATCTTCGTCACCATAGTTCCGGTAGAAGTCCGTCCTGTTCATGTTCAGCAGACCGTCCATCAAAATTTCTTCTACATTCTTTGGGGCGATTTTGGTTTCTTCAGCGATGGTATCTATGATGTCTTCATCACAGCGATACCCATACTGTGCGTATTGCCACATGACCTCCCGAAGTTGTTTATCCGCATAGCTGCTCTGCACCGTATAGCCTGTGCGCATGGTGCGGATGTAGGTATGCACGGCGTTCATTGCCGGTAATTCCTTGAATACCAGGAACGGCACACCACGAGAAATATCGTATCGTCGCAATGCTTCCATCATGCCCATCACATAGGCCTGTTTCAGATCAACGAAATGACCATACATAGCATATTCGTTGACGAAGCCTCTTGCCTTGGTATTCAGTTCTTTCTCGTAGTAATGCAAGAACCATGCCAAGTACATTTCATCCTTTTCCGCAAAGTACCGTTCAAAATACTCTTGGTAGTTTTCGTACTTCGGTGGAGCCGGGTCCAACCGATAAATATGAAGATCCTTTTCCCAATCGTTCACGGATCCACCTCCTTCCTGGGTATTGTTGAGTTAGGGTAAGTGCCTTCTTGCCTCTTCGTATAGTGCTTTTTGTGCCATATCCAGCGGATACTGGGTGTTCGCATACTGTGGATCTTCCTGGGCGTGGAGTTTGTGTTCTAGCGCCAGTTCCTTTGCCTTGGTTGCAATCTCTTCAGTAATACTACCTCTGCTCTTTTCAGACCGTATGGCACCACACCGGCGGTTATAGATATCTACTATTGGATCAGCTGTGGCAAGCTCTTTGCGGTTAATACTTGCTGCATACTGTTTGCAGGAGATTTGCTTACCTCGGAAAGTATAGGGGGACATGCCAGTGCAGTACCGCTGCCGCCGTGCAGAGGTCATAAGGAAGTAATTCTTACAGATCTCGCATTGCCTTGGGTAGTGCCCGTAATGCAGAGCCTCAAAGAAATCCGTGATGATAAAACTGTAGTAGCTGTCAAAAAACAGCCGCCTTGCTACAACCTCAGTTTTGCTCTTGGCTTTCTTCTTGTAGGGAACATATTCAGTCGTTACCGGCAACGGAAGTTCCCCAAAGATATCCATGGCCATGGGTAGTAGATGCGCTTCATCCAGACGCTCCGCTTCGTAGGCACACTCCACAAAGCGTACCAACTGGGTAAAAGCTTTCCGGATATCTGCGCCAATGCGATCATAGAAATGCAAGGTTCTGCGCACTTCGGTGAGTACACTTTCTGCCTGTTCAAAGAAAACCTTGTCGTATTCCGGTGGCAGTAGGCGCAGCAGAATTTGTCCTTCATCCATATTCCCTACAGTCGCTCTGCGCCGGAAGTAAGATATAAGCATTTCTGCGTTTTCACTTGTGAATAGGTTCGCTACTCTGTTTCGCTCCGCTTTTATGTCCAGTGCATCAAAGGGTTTCAGCCAGGGGAGAACATGGAAGATGTTGCAGATCTCATCACCGGCTTTTGCGAAATCACTTGCGTTCAGATATCCTGCGTTTAGTTGCTCCTGCAGCTGCCAGTTGCGGTTTGTGAATACACTGATTCTCGCAGCGGTATCATCTTTGTAGTATTGATTTAGAAGATGTACGCAGTAATAACCGGCAGAATAAGTCTTACTGCCGATCCGCACGCGGCCATCCCGATAATCTGCGCTAAAGAACAGTTTTGCGTTCATATTCCCACCTCCTCGCATATCATTCTAAGAATTTAACTGTCCAATAAATATCCCTATTAAAATCATAATATTTTTTGAAAATTATTTTGTGGATTTTTTGAAAATATCACTTTCGGGATTGTAAACATATTAAGAACAGCGCAAAAAATGCTTGTGCTGCAATGGCTTTTCATTGTTTCGCTTTTCGTTTTTGCTGTGTTTCTATATTCCATATAAAATTCGCCTTTTCGAGCATTCAAATAAGTGAGGGGGGCAACACCACAACAAATGAATACGCTGGGCAGCTGCCGTCGGGAAACAGGCGGCTATTTTTATGCCCAAAGGAAAGGAGGACGATATGGTGTTACACATCACACAGCCGCAGGAAGAAATTGTCCGTAATTTGGTTCGAAGACAGTGCGCCAATTACTGGCGAGGCAAGTGCCTGCTGCTGGAAGGATTAGAGGAACGCACTTGTGTACAGCTTTTGTGCAGCGGCGGCATATTCTGCCGCTACTTTCAAGAAGCGGTGCTTCCAGGAGAAAACGAACTGTACACGCAGATCTTAATGCAAAATCAAAAGGAGGAATGAAAATGAAAAAG
>JAGBEM010000039.1 GCA_017936985.1 Oscillospiraceae bacterium | reverse complement strand
ATAAAAACATTGATTTCACATTGGTTTTATGCCATAATATATTATAACGTGTTTCCTTATGAAAGGAGTGATGAGCCATGGCAAAGCCTTTGGTTGCCATTGTAGGACGGCCGAATGTAGGCAAGTCCATGTTATTTAACAAGCTCACCGGACAGCGCACTTCCATCGTGGAGGATACGCCCGGTGTGACCCGCGACCGGATCTACGGTGATTGCGAGTGGTGCAGCCGTCATTTTAGCCTGGTGGATACCGGCGGTATCGAGCCCGGCACTGACAGCGATATGCTGAAGTTCATGCGCCGTCAGGCGGAGATCGGCATCGAACTGGCCGATGCTATTATCATGGTTGTGGATGTTCGTTCCGGTGTGACTGCCGCGGATCAGGATGTGGCTACCATGCTGCGCAAGAGCCGTAAGCCCGTGTGCCTGGCAGTCAATAAGTGTGACTCCATCGGTCTTGTGAATCCGGATGTGTATGAGTTCTACAGCTTGGGCATCGGTGATTTATTTGAGGTTTCTGCCATCCATGGCCATGGCACCGGCGATATGCTGGACTGGGTGCTGGAGAATATCCCAGAGGACGATGACGAGGATGAAGAGGACGATGTGATTAAGGTCGCCATTGTCGGCAAGCCCAATGTGGGTAAGTCCAGTTTGCTGAATCGGATCCTGGGAGAAGAGCGCGTGATCGTTTCCAACGTAGCCGGTACGACCCGGGATGCGATCGACTCCTACTTTGAGAATGAAACCGGTAAGTATTGCTTTATCGACACCGCCGGTATGCGCCGCAAGAGCAAGGTGGACGATCTGATCGAGAAGTATTCCAATATGCGAACCATCAATGCCATTGAACGCTCCGATGTGTGTCTGATCCTGGTGGATGCCAACGACGGTGTCACGGAACAGGATACCAAGATCGCCGGACTGGTGCACGAGGCAGGTAAGGCTGCCATCATCGTGGTCAATAAGTGGGACGCGGTGGAGGACAAAGAGACTAACACTATGCGCGACAAGGAAAATGCCGTTCGGGAGGGCCTCAGCTATATGCTGTATGCGCCTGTGGTGTTCCTGTCCGCGTTGACCGGTCAGAGAGTGGATAAGCTGTATCAGGTGATTCAGGATGTGCACGCCCAGAATACCAGTCGCATCACTACCGGCGCGCTGAACAGCGTTCTGGCAGATGCTACCGCCCGGGTACAGCCGCCTACGGACAAAGGCCGCCGGCTGAAGATCTACTATATGACCCAGGCCAGCACCAAACCGCCGCATTTTGTCATTTTCTGCAACGATGCTCGGCTGTTCCACTTCTCCTATCAGCGGTATCTGGAAAACCAGATTCGGGAAGTGTTCGGTTTGAAGGGAACGCCTGTCCGTATTACTATTCGCCAGAAGGGCGATAAGGAGGAGTGATCCATGGTCTACAGTATCATCATCGGTACGCTTACCGCGTATTTATTGGGTAATTTAAACGGAAGCGTGTGCATTTCTGCGCTGGTGGCCGGAGATGATGTGCGCAAGCACGGAAGCGGCAATGCCGGTCTGACCAACTTCTTCCGCAGCTACGGCGGCGGCAGTACTTTTTTGGTCATGCTTGTGGACATTATCAAGACCGCTTTGGCCTGTCTGGTTTGCGGACTGATTTTGGAACCTTACGGCTATGGCCGGGAGGGTCTGATGCTGGGAGCAGTGGCGGTTTCTCTGGGACATGATTTTCCTGCGCTGCTGGGCTTCAAGGGCGGTAAGGGCATTCTCTGCGGCCTTACCGTAGCGCTGGTGCTGGATTGGCGGATCGCACTGGCGATTCTAGCTGTGTTTGTGATCGCCTTCGCGATTACCCGGTATGTCTCTCTAGGCTCTGTGTTGGGAGCGGCTGTGTTTGCAGCAGGCTTTGCAGTGCTGCACCATGATAACCTGTATGTGATGATCGGTGGCATATTCCTGGGCCTGCTTGCGATCTTTATGCACCGGAGCAATATCGTCCGGCTGTGCAAGGGAACAGAATCCAAGGTCCACTTGATCCACAGGGATCTGAACAAGAAATGAAAGCGGCGGTCATTGGTTGCGGCGCTTGGGGAACTGCGCTGGCGGTTTGCCTGTGCAAAAATGGGCATGATGTGGTCCTTTGGTCTCACAATCCTCAAAAAGCCGCACAGATGGAAAAGACCCGGGTCAATCCCCGGCTGAAAGACATTTCATTGCCCGCTACACTGAAGTTTTCTGCAGATCCTTATTGTGTGGCCGGAAGACAGCTGGTGGTGATCGCCAGCCCATCCTTTGCGATCCGGAGTGTTTGCGAAGTCGTTGCACCTTATTTGGAAGAGGATGCGGTTATGGTATCGGTAACCAAGGGTATCGAGCCGGAGACCGGGCTTCGCATGAGTCAGATCGTGGAGCAGATCACCCAAAAACCTGTTGTGGTACTGACCGGCCCCAGCCATGCGGAAGAAGTAGCAGCGGCGATCCCTACCGGATGTCTGGCTGCCCATTCTGACAAAGCGTTGGCCGAGCTGGTGCAGGACGCTTTTATGTCCGATACTTTCCGTATTTATACCAGCCCGGATGCGTTGGGTGCGGAGCTGGGAGGGGCACTGAAAAATATCATTGCCATGTGCGCCGGTGTGACAGATGGACTTGGTTACGGTGACAATATCAAGGCCATGCTGATGACCCGCGGCCTTACGGAAATGGCAAGGCTGGGTGTTTCCATGGGCGCAAACCGGGATACGTTTGCAGGCCTTGCCGGTGTCGGTGATCTGATCGTTACCTGCACATCCCGACATTCCCGAAATCGGGCAGCCGGTGTGCTGATCGGTCAGGGGCTGTCACCTGCGGCTGCCATGGAACAAGTTGGGGCAGTGGTGGAAGGCTATTATGCCACCCGTTCGGCCTATGAATTGGGCCGTCGGCAGGGGGTGGATCTGCCGATCGTATCAGCTGCCTATGCGGTGCTGTACGAAGGACAGGCACCTGCAAGGGTAGTGGAAACCCTGCTGCACAGAAGCCGCAAGGCAGAGTCTGAAGATGCAAGCTGGATATAACGATAATACGGCGTGCCTTGCGGCACGCCGTTTTTAAGACCAAAAAAACGCCACCGAAACGGTGGCGTTATTGGCGTCCTGGGAAATCAGATAGCCCGCTCAACCTTGTTGGAACGGAGGCATCTGGTACAGGCGTACACATGGCACGGAGTACCATTGACAACCGCCTTGACCCGCTTCACATTGGGCTTCCAGGCACGGTTGGAGCGTCTGTGAGAGTGAGAAACCTTGATACCGAAGGTGACACCCTTGCCACAATAATCACACTTTGCCATTCTCTGCACCTCCTATCCGTTGGATAAAGTCATTTTCATAGCGCCTATTCGCAGGCGCTTACATATGATACCAAAGATTGACGAAAAAAGCAAGTGTTTTTTTGAGAAAAATTAGTTTTTTCAAAATTATATTGATATTCTTTCCTTAGGAAGGTATAATGGCACTAATAACAATGAAAGGAGCGTGGGGCTGCCATGGATACATACAGTGTTCCGCTGACACGATTGGTAGAGGTTTTTTCCCTGGAAGTTGCTTTTGCTGCGACGGATTATGAATCCATTCAGGTAACGGTGGAGGATGTTGGTCGTCCGGGTTTGCAGCTTGCCGGATATTTTGACCATTTCGAGCCTATGCGTCTGCAGATCATGGGCAATGCGGAAATGAGCTATCTGGCAAAGCTGACAGAGCAGCAGCGGCGGAATGTCTTTGACCGGCTGTTTTCCTATAAGTTTCCTGCGCTGCTGATTGCCCGGAATTTGATGCCGGATCCTCAGTGCCTGGAGATGGCAAAAAAGTACAATGTGACGCTGTTGCGGTCTGTGGATGCCACCAGTACCATCATATCTGCTATCATTACCTATCTGAAAGCTGCGCTGGCACCCCGTATCACCCGCCACGGCGTATTGATGGAGATTTATGGTGAAGGCTTGCTGCTGATCGGTGAAAGTGGTATCGGTAAGAGTGAGGCGGCTGTGGAGCTTGTGAAGCGTGGTCACCGGTTGATCGCTGACGATGCGGTGGAGATTCGGAAAATCGCAGGCAGCACTCTGATGGGTACGGCTCCGGAGCTGATCCGCAATTATGTGGAGATCCGCGGTATTGGCGTGATCAATGTGGCAAAGCTGTTCGGTATGGGTGCCGTCAGAGCGGAAAATGAGATCAATCTGGTGGTTAAGGTCGTACCTTGGGACAAGCAGAAGGAGTATGACCGCCTGGGTCTGGAGGATCAGTTCATGGAGCTCATGGGCGTTAAGATCCCCATGCACACCATCCCGGTGACCCCCGGACGTAACCTTGCTGTGGTTTTGGAGGTAGCTGCTATGAACAACCGTCAGCGGAAGATGGGTTATAATGCCGCTGTGGAGTTCACAGAGCAGATCGACCGCCATTTTGTGGAAAATATGGGGCAGACTCCATGAAGGAATTTACAATAGGCTCCAATGATGCTGGTCAGCGCTTGGATCGGTTTCTTGCAAAGGCTGTGCCGCTGCTGCCGGCTTCGCTGGCACAGAAATATATCCGGCTGAAACGCATCAAATGCAATGGAAAGCGGATCGACCGGGATACCCGGCTGTGCAGTGGCGACGTGCTGCAGCTGTATATCAACGATGAGTTTTTTGACAAGCCCCGGGAGGACAATGCCTATCTGACGGTGGCTGTGCCCAAACTGAATATTGTATACGAGGATGATCAGATCCTGCTGGTAGATAAGCGACCGGGACTTGCGGTGCACCCTCATGACGGTGCGGAATACGGAAGAACACTGATCGATCATATCCAGTCTTATCTATACCAAAAGCGGGAATGGCGGCCTCGGGAAGAGAATGCCTTTACACCTGCGTTGTGCAACCGAATTGACCGGAACACCGGTGGTATCGTTATTGCCGCAAAGACGGCAGAAGCGCTTCGGGTCATGAATCAGAAGATCAAGGATCGGGAGCTGGATAAACGGTATCTTGCCATTGTGGAAGGCACACCGAAGATAAAAGAGGGAAGCTTGAAGGGTTACCTTTTTAAAGATGCCAAGAAAAACCGGGTATTTGTAACGGATTCCCCCCAGACCGGGGCCAAATCCTGCCAAACCAATTACAAGGTGCTTGCCAGCGGTAACGGTCTTTCTTTGGTGGAATGCGAGTTGATCACCGGCAGAACCCACCAGATCCGCGCCCAATTTGCCCATGTCGGACATCCGCTGTTGGGTGACGGTAAGTACGGAAAGCTGGACAAGCGGTTTGATCGAAACTACCAGGCGCTGTATTCCTATAAACTGACCTTTACCTTTACCACGGATGCTGGCGCACTGGAACACCTGAATGGAAGAAGCTTTCAGGTGCAGGAAGTGGATTTTGTCAGGGAGTACTTTCCTGGTATTACTATGTTATAAGAAGAAAAGTGCCGCGAAACCGCGGCACTTTTACATTATCTGTTTATCTGTGTTAGTTCTTCCATAGAAATTGCTACATTGTGTTCGATGGGCTTCCACTCCACCTTTACAAACAATGCCTGAATGGAGATGGGAATATAGGTCATCATAAAAAGCGGGAAGGTGAAGAAAGAACTGATCTTACGAGCGGTGGAGCAGCGGATATTCTTCCATTCGCTGATTCCGGTTGCCAAACCAACGACAAACAACAGGAGATAGGCGGACACAATGGTATAAACCAAGCTGCCAAAGATTTTGCTGATAAAGATGGGGTTGTGAAATGCTGCATAAATCATTGCGATCGAATTGATAATCAGACAAGATATGGTGATTAAAAATGCCGGCGCAATGGTCATCAGCATATCAAAGGAAGAAAAACTTTTGAAGCGAAGACTCTTTTTTGCCAGAGCGCTACCATAGTTACGCATGACCTGCAGGAAACCTTTGGACCAGCGGAGGCGTTGCCGCCAAGCAACCAGAAAACTGGAAGGTTGCTCGTCATATAGTACGGCGGTGTGGCAGTAACCAATCTTCTCGCCTTGCAGAACATTATCTACAGAAAATTCAATATCTTCAGTGAGCAGAAAATGTTTCCAACCATTTTGCTGGTTCAAAATATCCCGGTGCACCAAAAATCCTGTGCCTGAGATGGCACAGCTGGTACCAAGCAGGGAACGGGCGTTATTCAGAAATTTTGCTTCCCGCAGGAACCAAAGGGCATAGCCAGACGAGATCCAGTTGTCACCGTAATTTTTAGAATTTCTGTAGCTGGTGATGATGCGGTTACCGGCACTGAAGCACTTATCCATTTCGGTGATATAGTGCTTATCCAAAAGATTATCGGCATCGAATACAAAAAAGCCATTATAGTATTCGGTACCGTGCTGCTTCGTGATGTAGGCATAAAGCTCATTAAGAGCATAACCTTTTCCAACCTGCACTTGGTTAAAGCGTTGATACACAAAAGCGCCATTTTCAAACGCCACTTT
>JAGBEM010000038.1 GCA_017936985.1 Oscillospiraceae bacterium | reverse complement strand
GGAATGATCATATCATCGTTACCTGTCCAGACGATCAGATCCGCGCCGCACTCCCGGAAGATCCGCAAAAATTTTACAATATCTGTTGACGCTTCCTTAACGCCGGCAATATTGGGGATCTTGGAAAGCCGTTTGTATACCGATACAGGAATGTCCAGACCTGTCCGAGACGGAACATTATAAAGGATCACCGGGATCCTAACGGCATGGGCAACGGATAAGTAATGACGAAATAAGCCTTCCGGTGTTGCTTTGTTATAATATGGGCTGACTACAAGCAAGCCATCAGCACCGGTTTCCTGTGCGGCTTTACTGAGTTCAACCGTGTGTACAGTGTCGTTAGTGCCGGTACCGGCGATGATCTTGATTCTGTCTCCTGCGTAGGCTTTTGCCCTTCGGAACAGCTCTATTTTTTCCATGTCCGAAAGGGTAGGGCTTTCACCGGTGGTGCCGCAGATTACAACGGCCTCCAGTCCAGCGTCTATCTGCCGCTGCAGAAGAATATCCAGCATGGGGTAGTTTACCTGTCCGTTCAGGAACGGTGTCACAAGGGCCGTACAGGCCCCGGTAAAGAATGGCGTTTTCATATACATCCCTCCGTGCCAGATTATGCTGCGGTGTATTTCCCGGTGCAATTGTCGTTTTGGCATAATTTGAAAATTTATGTTGAATTTTTCTGCACTTCACGATATAGTGTATATTGGATAGAAAGGGGATCGCTATGCTGAAAACATTTAAACGTTTTTGCTTTGTTATTTGTGCGTTGGCACTGATTACTGCTTTTGTGCCACAGGTCCAGGCAGATGAAGATGATCGCTACGGTTATTCTCTGCTGAAAAATGAAAACCAAAAGGAAGCTTACGAGGAAATTGCCGAGGGTATCGAGGATTGTGACCCGGAGATCACTTTTACATGCAATGGAATCACATCCGATGATGTTTCCATGGCGGTCCGTATGGTCACGGAAGATTATCCTGAGTATTTCTGTTTTGACGGAAATGCCTCCATGGAAATCTGGAGCGACGGAAAGGTCATTGTTAAACCTGTCGAATACAGTGTGGACGGTAAAAAGGTCAATCAAGACAGCGCCGAGCGTTACCTGAAGGAGTTGGATGATGCTGCAAAGAAGGCACTGAAGGATCTTCCCAAAGGAAATGACCGGGAGAAGGTGCATTATCTGCACGACTACGTTGCTTCTCATGTGGAATATGTTTCTGATGGTGGCAAGGATGATCAGACGGCTTACGGTGCGTTGGTGGAAGGCAGAGCAGTTTGTGCAGGCTATTCCAGAGCTCTGCAGTATCTGCTGCAGAAGGCAGGTATCAAAGCCTGGTATGTTACCGGTTACGGTTTAAATCCGACTACCGGTGAAACGGAGCACCATGGCTGGAATCTCATCTTCCTGGATGGCAAATGCTATTATACGGATGTGACCTGGGATGACCAGATTGATGAAACATATCATGCTTATTTTCTGCTTTCCCTGGAGGAAATGAGCCAGACTCACGTAACTGACCATCCGGAGTATTTGCCCAGCAAATGCAACCATAAGGATATGGACTATTTCGTTGTACACAGCGGTAAAGGTGCCGGTGTTGGCACTCTGAAGAATGGCTACACTGCCGCGGATATTGCCGACTGCATGAAAGAGGTTGCCAAGGACACCTGGGAATGTCATATGGAAGATCTGACTGGTGGTGATGCGCAGTCCTTCTATAGCTGGCTGCAGGCAAATGTATCTGAAATTGCAAAGAGAATTGGTATGCAGGGTGGTTTTTCCTATTCCTTTGGGTACCTGTGGGATGAGTATCAGATCACTCTGGTAGGCAGCACAGAGCACGTACATACAAAGCCCTTGCTGAAGGTCAATGCTGTTGAAAGCACCTGCACCCAAGGCGGTCATACAGCCTACTATATGTGTAATAGCTGCAAACAGTGGTTTAGCGATCCCAATGCATCAAACCCCATTACCGATCAAAACAGTATAAATACTTCACCAAAGGGACACAACTACAGCGTCTGGAAGAATGCAGGTAACGAGCACTGGAAGGCATGTGCCGACTGCGGTTCAGAAGAAGCAGGTACAAGAGCCTCCCACACTGACACCAATAAAGATAATAAGTGCGACAGCTGTGGCGTAAAGGTCCAGAGCAGCTCTCAGGGCGGTTCTCAAGGTGGCTCTACCACTAAGCCTGAGAATCCCACTACCAAGCCTACAGAGGGTAATTCTCAGAATCCCACAACACAGCCCTCCATCGGTGCAACAGAAGAGACTACCCAGACACCGACAAATGCACCTGTGACGGAAGCTACTGAAGAGACCACTACTACATCAACCCAGGAACCCATTCAATCAGAATCCACCGGTAGCACGGAAGGTTCCGTACCGGCTACGCAGGAATCGCTGACACCGGAAAGCACCGGCGCTGGCAAGCCTTCAACGGAGGGCGAACAAAACGAGCAACCGCCTAAGGAAGAAACTCCGGTGATCCCCATTGTGATCGGTTGTGCGATCGCAGTTTCCCTTGGCGGCGCAATCACACTGATTGTGCTTCGCATTCGCAAGAAGCATTAAGTAAATACCCACAGGTTATGCCTGTGGGTATTTTTTTGCAAATCGGTTGCATTTAAGGGCTTTTTCCGCTATACTATAAGGGCTTTTTAGAAAATCGGAGGAACACGGATTGAAAACCAGTGATTTTAACTATTATCTTCCTGAGGAGCTGATCGCGCAGACACCTCTGGAAAAACGGGATACCTCCCGTCTATTGGTGCTGGACCGGTTTAGTGGGGAAGTGGTACACAAGCATTTCTACGATATTATTGATTATCTCCACCCTGGCGATTGTCTGGTGATGAACGATTCCCGGGTACTGCCCGCAAGGCTTTTGGGACACCGACCCACCGGCGGTGCGGTGGAAGTGTTGCTTTTGCGTGACCTTGGTGAGAAAAAGTGGGAATGCTTGTGTAAGCCCGGCAGAAAAATGCAGGTGGGCAGCCAGGTGATCTTCGGTGAGGGTGTGCTGACTGCTGTGGTCACGGATATTTTGGAAGATGGTAACCGGATCGTGGAATTCCGGTATGAAGGGATTTTCCTCGAGGTTTTAGAACGGCTGGGGAAAATGCCACTGCCGCCATATATCAAAGCAGAGCTTGCGGATCAGGAGCGCTATCAAACGGTATATTCCAGAGAGGTTGGATCTGCTGCAGCACCTACGGCAGGCCTGCATTTTACCAATGAGCTTCTGGACAAGATCCGTGCAAAAGGCGTAAATACAGCGTTTGTGACGCTGCATGTGGGCTTGGGCACTTTCCGGCCGGTGAAGGCGGAGAACATCCATGAGCATCATATGCACAGCGAGCTTTGCATGATTTCGGAAGAAACGGCTGAGGCATTGAATCGTACCAGGGCTGCCGGCGGACGGATCATCTGTGTGGGTACCACTTCCTGCCGGACACTGGAAAGCTTGGTCAATGATGATGGCAGTTTTGAAGCAAAGTCCAAATGGACAGAAATTTTCATTTATCCCGGTTACCGGTTTAAGGCCATGCAAGGTCTGATTACCAATTTCCATTTGCCGGAAAGCACGCTGGTGATGCTGGTATCTGCCTTTGCTGGCAGGGAAAATGTACTGGCGGCATATAAGCAGGCGGTAGAGGAGCGGTACAGATTCTTCTCTTTTGGTGATGCGATGTTTATAGGAGATACAAGCGGTCATGCAAAAATTTAAGGACATTTCTACGGAATTACGGCTGCGGCTGACACAGCTGCACACGGCCGCACCGGGGAGTATCGGCGATGTGCTTCAGCTGGAACTGGTTGATTTTGACGCTGATGCTGGTGTTTATGATCTTCGATGCAAAACTATGGATTGGATGCGCAATATTGCAGGTACGCTTCATGGCGGCATGTGTGCAACGCTGGTGGATCAAGCTATGGGCTGCGTTGCTTATTGCGCAAAGCCTGGCGAAGGTGCTGCACCGACGATTGAGATGAGTGTCAGTTATCACCGTCCGTTGATCCCCGGAGAAGATGTGCTGATTCGAGTACAACTGGTTAGTGTGAGCAGATCATTGATGCATCTGCGGTCAGCAGCATATCTGATAAGTCAGCCGGACAAGCTGTGCATCAGCGCAAGCGGTGTGTACTTTTATAAAAGTGCGGAGGAAAACTAATGTTTGAGCTAAAGAAAACTGAGGGAAAAGCCCGGCGGGGCGAATTTACCTGCGCTCACGGTACGGTGCAGACCCCGGTGTTCATGAATGTTGGAACTCAGGGCGCGATCAAAGGTGCGCTGAGTGCAGAGGATCTGAAGAATATCGGATGTCAGGTGGAGCTTTCCAATACCTATCATTTACATTTGCGTCCTACGGATAAAGTTGTGCGTGAAATGGGCGGATTGCATAAGTTCATGACCTGGGATGGACCGATTTTGACGGATTCCGGCGGTTTCCAGGTGTTCAGCCTGTCTTCTTTGCGTAAGATCAAAGAAGAGGGTGTGTACTTTTCCTCCCATATTGACGGCAGAAAGATCTTTATGGGTCCGGAGGAAAGTATGCAGATCCAGTCCAATCTGGGAAGCGACATCTGCATGGCTTTTGACGAATGTATTGAAAACCCTGCACCACGGGATTATGTGAAGAAAAGTGTAGACAGAACCTATCGTTGGCTGGTGCGCTGCAAGGATGAAAATGCCCGGCTCAATGCACTGCCTGATACCGTCAATCCCCAGCAGATGCTGTGGGGTATCAATCAGGGTGGAACTTATGCAGATATTCGCGTCGATCACATGAAGCGGATCGCGGATCTGGATCTGCCTGGGTATGCCATCGGTGGTCTGGCAGTTGGCGAGACAGCAGAACAGATGTACGACATCATTGAGGCGGTGGAGCTGCATATGCCTGTTGAAAAGACCCGGTATTTGATGGGTGTGGGCACTCCCAGTAATATCATCGAAGCAGTGGCAAGAGGTGTTGACTTCTTTGACTGCGTAATGCCTGCCAGAAATGCACGGCACGCAAGACTCTTTACCTGGGATGGTGCGATCAATCTGAAAAATGCCAAGTATCAGCTGGATGAAAATCCCATTGATCCCAAGTGCGACTGTCCGGTTTGCCGGCGGTATTCGCGAGCCTATATCCGCCATTTATTTGTTGCAGAGGAGATGCTTGCTATGCGCTTGGCTGTCATGCACAATCTGTATTTCTACAACAAATTGATGGAAAAAATCAGAAATGCGCTGGATGAAGGAACATTTGAACAGTTTCGAAATGAATATTCTGTTAAATTGAGCCAGAGGATCTAAATTTTGCTTGCAATTTGTGGTTTCAATGGTATAATAGTTACGATTATGAAACAAAGGAGACAATTTTATGTTGTATTTTCTGACTGAAGGCGCTGGTGAAGTTCCTGCCGGTAGTATGGGCGGCACTATCATTATGCTGGTGGCTATGGTCGCCATTTTCTACTTCATGCTGATCCGCCCTGAAAACAAGCGCAAGAAGGAAGCAGAGCAGCTGCGTTCTTCCGTTAAGGTCGGTGACAAGATCACTACCATTGGCGGTATCGTGGGTACTGTTGTCAATGTTAAGGATGACAAGTTCGTTATCGAGACCGGTGCTGATCAGGTTCGCATCGAGCTGTGCAAGTGGGCTCTGTCCACCAACGACACTGCCGCCGCTGCCGCTGCCGAGGCTAAGAAGAAGGCTGAAGAAGAGCGTGCTAAGGCTGTGGCTGCCAAGAAAGCTGCAAAGACCAATAAGGACAAGCGCTAAAGTGTATGATAAAAGGCTTCGGAGTGATCCGAAGCCTTTTTCGTGTATCAGAATAGATCCTTTGTATAGTAGGGGTTTGTATTGGCATGACCGCCGTTGGCATCGGTGACGGTGATGCGGACATAGAAGTCGTTGGGCTCTACAGGAATGTCTGCTTCGGTCAGGGGTGCGTCAGCTGCCTTGTAGCGTTCTGCCCTACGAGAGCCGTAGTTGACTTGGATCTCAGCCGCGGGGGAACATTCGATGTGGATGTTGCCATCCTCAAACCAAAGCGCCTTGATCTCAGGTCCGGTGGATGCGTAAAAATGGCCGTTTTGCAGTGCTTTGGTGATGGTGCGGTACTCCAGCTTATCAGCGCAGATCATAGTCCAGCCGCCGAACATGCTGTTTAAGCTGTGGTTATCATCTGCCGCAATACAGTAAACTTCTTTGCCCCGGCGGAGCATGGCATCAAACATAGCGGGCTGATAATCCTCCCAGCCGTGGTTATAGGAGCCTGTGTTATAGATCTCCAGAGCGTGCATACCGTGGTAATTGATCACATCCACCATATCTTCCATTGACCAGGCAGGGTGGTTATATGTAACAAAGAAGCCGGCTTTTCTGGCTTCCTGCATCACTTCTGTGATGCCTTCTCCACTATATACGCGTTTATAGAGGGGGGTATTAGGGTCCACATTGGCATAGCTTGCATAGTTTTTTGCATTTCCGAGCAGTACCCCGTGCCAGCAGACATGGTTCCGGTTATCCGGCTCCAGCGCGATCAAACACATATGGCAGCATTTGCGCAGCTTAAAGCAGTTCTTTTCTTCCGTTTCGTCTTCCATGATGGCGTACTCATAGCCGTTAAGGGGAAGAAAATCCTCGGATGCCAGTTCCGGGTGGGGTACCATGATCTCATGGTCGGTAAAGGCCACGATGGAATAGCCTCTTTTCATGTATGCCTGTTTGATCTCTTCCGGAGTCAATTTGCCGTCTGAGACTGTAGAGTGACAATGCAGGTTTGCCTTATAATAGTTTGTCCCTTCCGGAAGTAAATAGCGTTTCATGGTCTGACCTCCATACTTTGTATATGATAGCTCATCATAAAATAAATCGAAGCAATGCGCAAGATTTCAGCAAAACAAAAATCCGAAGATCTGGAGAGTATTTTAACTGCTTTCTCCATCTGAGAGAGGTACTTTGCCTTCAGGTGTCAGCACTTTCTTTGCAATGTAGACCGGTCGGTGTTTGCTCTGCTCAAAGTTTTTGCCAACATATTCGCCGATGATGCCGATGCACAGCAGTTGGATACCGCCCAGAAGCAGGATGAGGACGATGATGGTGGCATAGCCTGGGATATCAATACCGGTGATCAGCTTTTCACAGACAACCGCGATCAGATACAAGAGGGCAGCAATTGCAGTGAAGATACCGGTATAGGTAGCAATTCGCAGAGGTTTCGTAGAGAAGCCGATGATGCCTTCAATGGCGTAGTTAAGCAGTTTGCGGAAGCTCCATTTGGTCTTGCCGGCTGCCCGGGGAGCAGCGGTGTAGGGAATATAGCAGGTCTCATACCCCACCCAGGCAAAGATGCCCTTGGAGAAGCGGTGGTATTCGGCGATGGACAGCAGACTGTCCCGAACACTTCTTCGGAAGGTTCTGAAATCGCTGGCATCGGACTGGAGCGTTACATCGGAAAGACGGTTGATCACACTGTAGAAGGAACGCTTAAAGAAAGAGAGAATCTTTCCCTCGCTGCGCCGGTCCTGATAAGCAGCCACGATGTCAACCGTTGGCTGCTCGTCCAGGATCTTCACCATTTCCCGGACAGTCTCCGGACGCTGCTGCAGATCGCCGTCGATAAAGCATATATATTCGCCCTGGGCATGATGCAGACCGGCATACAGCGCAGCTTCCTTGCCGAAATTCCTGGAAAAGGACACGACCGTTACCGGGCATTTTTGTGCTGTATGAAGCCTTTTCAGATTGTGAAGCGTAGCATCCCGGCTGCCATCGTCCACATAGACGATCTCAAAATCATAGCCGCAGTCAGCAAAGGCGGTAATTGCTGCATCCTGAAAGGGAAATACATTCTCCGCTTCGTTATAGCAAGGGACTACCAGGGAAAGTTTCATGTACATCAACTCGCAATCGTGAATTTGTTTTATTATATGTCAATATTTTCTAGCCGTCAAGAAATGATGCCTGTTTTTTCGGTTTCGAGTTGACAGAAGGTAAAAAATGTGTTAATTTATCCGTGGTAATTGCGTTGATGGGGAGGTTTCGCTCCCGGACCCTTTCAGAGAGTGCGTATTTTGGTGTGAGCGCACAGGGTTCCTAAGCGAATGGTCGCCCCGGAGCAGGCTTTCTGAAAATCAGTAGGGAGGTCCGGGTAAGCCCGTTACAGCTATTGAGTGCCCGCAAGGGAATTCAGGTGGTACCGCGGAAAGTTTTTCGCCCTGAGCATGACGCTCAGGGCGTTTTTTCATGAAAAGGAGTGTTAATTATGGCAAGAGAACTGCCGAAGGTGTATGAACCCCAGAAGGTCGAAACAGAAATTTACAAAATGTGGGAAGAAGGCGGCTATTTTAAGCCCCAGGGAAAAGCAGATGCCAAGCCCTTTACCATCGTTATGCCGCCCCCCAATGTTACCGGCCAGCTGCACATGGGTCACGCCATGGACGCAACACTGCAGGATACTTTGATCCGCTTTAAGCGGATGCAGGGCTATGACGCACTGTGGGTTCCTGGAACTGACCATGCGGGTATTGCGACACAGATCAAGGTGGAAGAAGAACTGCGTACCAAAGAAGGCTTAAGCCGACATGACCTTGGCCGGGAAAAGTTCCTGGAGCGGGTCTGGGACTGGAAGCACAAGTACGGCAACCGGATCGTGGAGCAGCAAAAAAAGCTGGGTGCTTCCTGCGATTGGGACAGAGCCAGATTTACTATGGATGAGGGCTGCTCCAAGGCAGTTCGGGAAGTGTTCGTTTCCCTGTATGAAAAGGGTCTGATCTACAAGGGAAGCCGGATCGTCAACTGGTGCCCCCACTGCGTTACCGCGCTGTCTGACGCGGAAGTGGAATATGTGGACAAGCCCGGCAACCTGTGGCATCTGAAATATCCCATTGTCGGTGAGGAAGGCCGTTATGTGATCGTGGCGACTACCCGCCCGGAAACTATGCTGGGCGACTCCGGTGTAGCTGTGAATCCCAACGACGAGCGCTATCAAGATATTATCGGCAAGAAGTGTCTGCTGCCGCTGATGGATCGGGAAATTCCCATCGTGGCTGACGAATATGTGGATCTGGAATTCGGAACCGGCTGCGTAAAGATGACACCTGCCCATGACCCCAACGACTTTGAGGTGGGCCTGCGGCACAATCTGGAGACCATCCGTGTTCTGGACGACAACGGCAAGGTCAACGAGTTGGGCGGCAAATACTGCGGCATGGATCGCTACGAGGCCCGTAAGGCTATCATTGCCGATCTGGATGCTCTGGGTCTGCTGGAAAAGATCGAGGAGCATCAGCACAACGTAGGCACCTGCTACCGCTGCGGCAATGATGTAGAGCCTATCGTATCTGCCCAGTGGTTCGTGAAGATGGAGCCTCTGGCAAAGGAAGCGATCCGCAGCGTTAGAGATGGGGAGACCAAGTTCGTTCCCGAGCGCTTCACCAAGAACTACATGAACTGGATGGAGAATCTGCACGACTGGTGCATTTCCCGTCAGTTGTGGTGGGGTCATCAGATCCCGGTTTGGTACTGCGCCGATTGCGGCCATATGACCTGCACCCGGGAGGATGCCTGCAAGTGCGAAAAGTGCGGCAGTACCCATATTGAACGGGATCCTGATGTGCTGGACACTTGGTTTAGCTCCGCTTTGTGGCCTTTCTCCACTTTGGGTTGGCCGGAAAACACTGCAGATCTTCAGAAGTTCTATCCCACAGATGTGTTGGTCACCGGTTATGACATCATCACTTTCTGGGTCTCTCGCATGATCGTGTCTGGTCTTGAGCATATGCACAAGGCTCCGTTCCACACCGTGCTGATCCATGGCCTGGTTCGTGACGACAAGGGAAGAAAGATGTCGAAATCCTTGGGTAACGGCATCGATCCGCTGGAGATGATCGAAAAGTACGGCTGCGATGCGCTGCGTATGAATATGGTTACCGGCAACTCTCCCGGAAATGATATGCGTTTCTATGTGGAGCGGTGTGAGGCCATGCGTAACTTTGCCAACAAGCTGTGGAATGCCAGCCGCTATGTGCTGATGAATCTGGGCGAGGATGCAAAGAACGAACTGCCTGCACTTTCCAAGCTGGAGATCGCTGACAAGTGGGTGCTTTCCAAGCTGAATACGCTGATCAGCGAGGTAACGGAAAATCTGGAGAAGTACGAGCTGGGCGTTGCCGTGCAGAAGATCTATGATTTCGTCTGGGATACCTACTGCGACTGGTATATCGAGCTGACAAAGGCAAGACTCTACAGCGAGGACGCAGAGCGCAAGCAGACTGCGATTGCGGTGCTGGTGTATGTTCTGGATCAGATCCTTAAGCTGCTGCATCCGTTTATGCCGTTCATTACTGAGGAGATTTGGCAGTCCATTCCCCACGAGGGAAGTGCGTTGATCGTGGCTCAGTGGCCTGCGTTTAGCGAAGAACTGGCCTTCAAGGCAGAAGAGAGTCAGATGGAATCTGTTATGGAAGCCATCCGCGCCATCCGCAACCGCAGAAGCGAGATGAATGTACCGCCCAGCAAGAAGGCCGCGCTGTATATCTTGACCTCCAAGCCGGCAGTGTTTACCGAAGGCGAAGGCTTTATTGAGCGTCTGGCTTATGCTGAAGGTGTGACGCTTCTGGAGAATGAGCCGGAGAATCTGGACGGCATGGTCTGCTGCACTACCGCAGATGCCAAGCTGTATATCCCCATGGGTCAGCTGGTGGATGTGGCCAAGGAGCTAGAGCGCATCGGTAAGGAATTGGAGAAGAACCGTAAGTTCCTGGCAGGTCTGGAAGCAAAGCTCTCTAACAAAAACTTCGTGGACCGGGCTCCTGAGTCCGTTGTAAACGCCGAAAAGGAAAAGGCACAGAAGACAAAGGATCTCATCGCACAGCTGGAGCAGAGCGAAGCTGCTATGAAGAAGCTGTAATTGCATAATTTGAAACTCTCCCAGGCAAACGAAAGGTTTGCCTGGGAGAGTTATTTTTTTATCTTTGTCAATGCGACGAAAAATACGCATCAGAAGATTTATACTGTCATTGAATCAATAAAGGAGGAGATAATATGCACTTTACCAGCTTTCTGGAAAACGGCCGATTGACCGTGGCACTGACCGGCGAGATCGATCACCACTGCGCAAAGCACTACATTCAGGCCATTTCCGGAAAAATCGAAGCCTACACGCCGGATGTGTGCATTCTGGATTTTCAGGATGTGACGTTTGTGGATTCATCCGGCATTGCAGTGGTTATCAATGCGTTAAGAAATATGACTCAGATCGAGGGGAAACTGGAGCTGACGGGGATCTGTCAGCAGCCTATGCGAGTTTTCCGGGCGTCTGGGATCGATAAATTAGTGGAAATCAAGGAGGCTGTAACATGAAATTTGATAACTATATGATTTTGGAATTTCCGAGCAGGTCATGCAATGAGGCATTTGCCCGGTCAGCGGTTGCCTGTTTTGCGGCGCAAATGGACCCGACGCTGGAGGAGCTGGGGGATATTCGCACGGCAGTTTCGGAAGCGGTGACCAACTGCATCGTACACGCTTATCCCGATGAATACGGCATGATCATGCTGCGCTGCCGGATCTTAAAGGACAATGTACTGGACATTGTCGTTAAGGACAAAGGCGTTGGAATCGCAGATACGGAAGCGGCCAGACGGCCTATGTTTACCACCGGCGGCAGTGACAGAAGCGGTATGGGCTTTACCATTATGGAGAGCTTTATGACCAGCTTTGAAGTCATATCCCAACCGGGCAAGGGAACTACGGTACATATGCGCCGTAAGATCCAAAGAAGACAATGAGTACCCAGGAGGAATTGATTCGCAG
>JAGBEM010000037.1 GCA_017936985.1 Oscillospiraceae bacterium | reverse complement strand
GGAAGGTGATGAAGTCGGTCTGAAGTCTGCATCCATCATGGTCGAGGGCGAAAATGCCTATGGCTTCCTGAAGGGCGAAAATGGCGTTCACCGCCTGGTCCGCGTTTCTCCTTTTGATGCCAACGCCCGGCGCCAGACCTCTTTCTCTGCCATCGAAGTAATCCCTGAGATCGAAGACGACTCTGAGGATTTCGAGATCAAGGCAGAAGACTACGAAATGCAGGTGTTCCGTTCTTCCGGTGCCGGCGGTCAGCACATCAATAAGACATCGTCCGCTGTCCGTCTGATCCACAAGGCCACCGGCATTGTGGTATCCTGCCAGACCGAGCGCAGCCAGTTCCAGAACAAGGAAACCTGTCTGAGAATGCTGCGCAGTAAGCTGGTGGAGATCCGGGAGCGGGAACATTTGGCGACCATTTCCGATATTAAGGGCGTTCAGCAGAAGATTGAATGGGGCAGCCAGATCCGCAACTATGTGTTTATGCCCTATACGCTGGTCAAGGATACTCGCACCGGCTGCGAAACTTCCAATGTAAATGCTGTTATGGACGGTGCTTTGGATCCCTTTATCGAGGCATATCTCAACTGTTTGGCCACCGGAAACTGGGTTACCAAATAAAAATGACGAAAAGACTTGAATTTTTTAAATCCATGTGCTATAATTACTTGGATTTATGAACACACCCGTGGAGGGAGGTTAATATAATGGAAATTCTGAAGATGATCGTGATCGGTCTGGAGGTCATTGTCAGCATTGCTCTGATTGTTGTGGTGGCTATTCAGTCCGGTAAGGAGTCCGGCCTGGGCGCACTGTCCGGCAACAATGATTCCTACCTGAGCAAGAGCAAGTACGGCGATTGGGATAAGATTCTGGCTGCCGCTACTAAGTGGATCGCTCTGGTTTGGATCCTGCTGACCCTGTCTCTGAGCCTGTTTTAATTCCATATGACCACAGGGCACAGCCCTGTGGTTATTTTTTATGGACATTCCCATTGGAATATGATAAGATTGCCCTATGAATTTAGGAGGAGATCGTTATGAACCCTGTCAAGCTCGCCGGACTGGAACCTGCTTCCGTGTTCGGCTATTTTGAAGAAATCTGTTCCATTCCCCATGGCTCTCGGAATACGAAAGCTATTAGCGATTACCTGGTCAGCTTTGCCCAGGAGCATGGCATCCGTTATATCCAGGATGAACTGAATAATGTGCTGATGTTCCAGGAGGGAACCTGCGGCTATGAGGATCATCCCCCTGTGGTTCTGCAGGGACATATGGATATGGTCTGCGAAAAAGATGCCGACTGCTCCATCGATATGGAAACGCAAGGTCTGGATATTACCCATGATGGCGCTTGCATCTATGCCAACGGAACTACCCTTGGCGGCGACAACGGTATTGCAGTTGCGTATGCGCTGGCACTTCTGGCTGACAAAACAATTCCCCATCCGCCGCTGGAGATCATCATAACTGTGGACGAGGAAATTGGCATGGAGGGCGCAGCCGGAGTGGATCTTTCCATGCTGAAAGGCAGAACTCTGGTGAATTTGGACTCCGAGGATGAAGGTATTTTCACAGTCTCTTGCGCCGGCGGTGCCAGAGGTACGATTACACTGCCTGTCCAGCGCAGACCGGTCTATGGCCCTTGCGTTCGGCTGACAGTGGAGGGGCTGCGGGGCGGTCACTCCGGCGTGGAGATCCACAAAAACCGCGCCAACGCCAACAAGGTCATGGGTGAATTTCTTGGCCGTGTGCAGAAGCTGATGCCTCTGTGCATCACAAAGCTCCAGGGCGGTGCAAAGGATAATGCGATCCCCAGATCCTGCCAGGTAACTTTGATCCCTTTGGGCATGTATATCGAGCGGATCAATGATATTGCAGCCCAACTCCAGGCTGAGATCCGTGCCAATTACGATGAACCGGAAGCGGTCGTTCGTGGTGATGATGTGGATGCTCTGGGCGGAAATGCGGTATCGACGGAAGATTCTGCCAAGATCATCGCACTTTTAAATGCTGCTCCCAACGGCGTTCAGGCCTGGAGCCAGGATATTGCCGGTTTGGTACAGACAAGTTTGAATTTGGGCGTTGTCAGTCTGGATGAAGAGCTGAAGTTGACCTTTGCGGTCCGCAGCTGTGTGAATGCCGAAAAACGCTCACTTCTTTCCAAGCTGGAGGATCTGGCGAAATTCTATGACGGCTCCTACAGTGAAATGGGCGATTATCCTGCCTGGGAGTACAGGAAGGATTCTCCGCTGCGGGATACCATGGTGCGTATTTATAAGGAAATGTTTGGAAAAGATCCGCAAGTCGTTGCGATCCACGCCGGTCTGGAGTGTGGCCTGCTCAGTGAAAAACTGCCTGGTTTGGACTGCGTATCCATCGGACCGGATATGCACGACATCCACACCAGCCGGGAAAAGCTTGAGATCGATTCGACTCGCCGCACATGGGAATTTCTTCTGGAGATTTTGAAAGCGCTGTAAAAAAATGACCTGCCGTTGGCAGGTCATTTTTTTCGCACCACGCCTTTGACCCAGATAATATCCTGGCGACTGACCACTTTGCACAAAAAAAGCAGACACACCAAAATGATCACAAAAGCGACAGCACGGATCACAGCCCCGGTGAGAAAACTGGAAGCAAGTATGGCGGCGCCGGTGCAGGCCAGTGTCATAGCAGGAATATAGAATGGGATCTTAACGCCGGAGATCAAGAACAAACGGCGCAAGCTCAGAATAAAATTGATCGCATGGGTCACCAGAAAACTGATAAAGTAACCTGTGATCCCGTAGCGCGGCAGTAAGACGAACAGAAAAGCCACATCCATAACGTTGGTTATGATGTTGTATCGGACTGATGCTTTTTGTTGCCCCAAGCCCTTGATCATAGCGTCAGTGATCAGATCGCAGTAGAGCATGATTGCAAGTAGAGAAAACCAAGTAAGATACCTGCCGGCATCTTTGCTGCTGTATAACTGCATTGAGAGCGGTTTGGCGGTCAAATACAGGATTCCGCCACAGGTACAGCCATACAGCAGCGCCACACGCAGACTTTTTGAAACCAGATACCGAATGCGTTTCTCACTGCCGGCGGCCCGGCATCGTGCCAGCTCCGGGATCAATAGCTCCGTAAGGCCAAACAAAATGGCAGCCGGAAACATCAGAACAGGAAACACCATTCCGCTGACTGTGCCAAAATCGGCAAGGGCAGAGGTGGTACCGGGGTAAAGGGCCAGACGCTTTGGCACCATCAGATTTTCTACGGTACTAATGCCTGTGCGAAGGTCATCGGCGATTGCCAGGGGAACGGCGGTATCAGCCAACCTGCGTCCCATTTTGATCCGTCGCCCGGTTGCCGGATGCTCCAGAAGCCGCAAGGTGATCAGACATATGAGCGTCAGACTGCCACCCAGACAGCTTCCCAAAACCACGCTCTGACAGGCTTTTCCTGGATCGTGCCCGGCCCAAAGTGTTAACAGTGTGACAGTGCATACCATGCAAAATAGCTGCTCAGCAACCTCTACAGCTGCCAACGTGCCGATCCGGTTTGCGCCGGTAAAGTAGCCGGTCATGACGCCACTCAGACAACTGACCGGCAGAAAAACCGCAAACAGCCGCAGTGCTGGAACGATCTGTACATTACCGATCCACTTATCTGCGATGGCCGGTGCGAACTGATACACACCCGATCCGATAACGCAGCTGCAGACAATGCTGTATAGCACACAGGAGGATAAAACCCAGGTCACATTTTTTGGCCTGCCCCGACCCAGCTCTTCTGCGGTCAGATACATGGTTGCGGTGCGGATCCCTGCCATTCCTGCTACCATCGCCATAGAACCAACGGACATCGTCAGCTGCAGCAGACCGATTCCTTCTGCACCGATGCGTCCGGACAGATAGACCTGAAAGGAGGTGCCCACCAGTCGCAGCAGCAGGTTTACGCCGGTCAGCAAAAGCGCACTGTAAAAAATAGGTAGTTTCTTTGACAAAATGAACCCCTCCTTGTCCACAGTCTATGCGGACAGGGAGGGGTGTTAGAACCAGATCAAGGCTTGCCCTTATTTACTTCATCGCACCAGAGTGCCAAAGGACATTCTGCGCATTTGGGGCTTCTTGCAGTGCAGATCTCTCTGCCAAACAGAACGATCCGGTGGCAGAAATCCGAGCTTTCCTCCGGCGGCAGGATCTTACGAAGCTGCTGCTCCACCTTTTCCGGCTCTTTGCCTTTGGAAAGCCCCAGCTTGCCGCAAATTCGGATACAGTGGGTATCGCATACAACGCTGCCTGGTACGCCGTATAAATCACCGAGGAGTAAATTGGCGGTCTTTCTGCCCACGCCGGGAATACGCAGAAGCTGCTCCATGGTACCAGGTACTTTTCCGCCGTAATCGGAAAGGAGCATCTGGCAGCCGAGAACAATGTCTCTTGCTTTGTGTTTGTAAAAACCGCAGGAATGTACCAGCTGCTCTACATGAGAAATATCTGCGCTTGCCATAGCTTCCAGAGTTGGGTAGGCGGCAAACAGGGCAGGAGTCACCAGGTTGACCCGGGCATCTGTGCATTGGGCAGACAGCCGCACTGCGATCATCAACTCGTAGTCCTTGCTGTAGTGCAGCGCGCAGGGTGCATCCGGATAATGATTCTTCAGTGCTTCTATTATGGCATTGACTTTATCTTTCATATTTACCACCTCTTTTTTTAATTATAGCACAGCTTATTACAAAAGAAAAGAGGCAGCAAATCATTCACTTATAGGGATTCATCTATTATTTCGGCAGTCAATGCGGAGATCTCATATGCAGTTCGTTCCTGGGGACCGTCCTCGGTAACTTTGGTATAGACCCGGCTTTGCAATCTGCCGCTGATCTGAATGATATCTCTGGTGTGGCATTGTGAGATATCCTGCGCGATGCGTCCCCAGAGAATACATGGCAGATAATCAGCTCGTTTAAATCCTCTGCCCACTGCCAGCATCACATCGCAGATCTCCCGGCCCAGAGGTGTCCTGCGGTATGTAGGCTCTTTGCAAAGAGGACCCTGTAAAAGTACATCGTTGATTGGTTCGCCGTCTTCACACAGAATGCTTTGTGCAAATACGAATATCAGCAAATGCCGCACGCCGTCAGTTCTGCTGTTATGGGAGCGTATTTGACCAACCACTGTCAGCATTTCGCCGCCGGACAGATCCATGCGGCTTAGCACCTGTTCCGATGCCACCACCGGTAAAATATCCACAGCACCGGAAAGTCTGGGTACTTCCAGAAAAAAACGATAGAAACGCTTGCCGTGATTTTCGTGAGAGAACTGGGGAAGCGTGTGCAGACTGCCCCGGATCGTGATCTGATTGACGGAATGTTCCATAGTACCACCTCAAAGTCAGTTGTATGGAACATCCTATGGCATTTTAGCCTAAAACAGAACTCCGCCGGAAATTTCCGACGGAGTCAGGTTGGATCAACGTTTTTTTCTGTGCGGTGATTTCTTTGCTGCGGTTTTCTTCGTAGGTGCCTTGGGTAGAACCGGAGGCTTTCCTTGTCTGGGAGGTACTGCACGGATCAGACACTTAGGACCGGAACCGATCAGATCCTCCCGGTGCGCCTTCAGCAGTGCTTCTCTTACCAGATAATAGTTCTTGGGATTTCGGTACTGGATCAGCGCCCGCTGCATAGCTTTTTCGTGGGGATCAGTCGGTACATAAACCTTTTCCATGGTTCTGGGATCAATACCGGTGTAGTACATCACGGTGGAAAGGGTGGAGGGGGTGGGATAGAAATCCTGCACCTGCTCCGGATTGTAGCCCATTTCCCGGATGTATTCTGCCAGCTCGATGGCTTCTTTTAGTGTAGATCCCGGATGGCTGGACATGAGATAGGGGACAAGGAACTGATTCATGCCGTACTGCTTGTTCAGTGCAAAATACTTGTCCACAAATTTATTATAGACTGCATTTCTTGGTTTGCCCATCCGGTCAAGTACCGCATCCGATACGTGCTCTGGCGCAACCTTCAGCTGACCGGAAATATGATACTGTACCAGCTCCTTGAAAAAAGTATCTTTCTTATCGGCCAGCAGATAGTCAAAGCGAATACCGCTGCGGACAAAGACCTTCTTCACGCCGGGGATCTTCCTCAGCTTGCGAAGCAGAGCAACATAATCGGAGTGATCCGCCTTCATGTTCTTACAGGGAGAGGGGAACAGGCACTGCCGACCACCGCAAGCGCCCTTGGTCATCTGCTTCTCGCAGGCAGGATGCCGGAAATTGGCAGTGGGGCCGCCAACATCGTGGATGTAACCCTTGAAATCCTTGTCTTTGACCATCAGTTCTGCTTCCTTGAGAATGGACTCGTGGCTTCTGGTCTGGATAATGCGCCCTTGATGGAAGGTCAGCGCGCAGAAAGAGCATGCGCCAAAGCAACCCCGGTTGGAAACCAGGCTGAACTTGACTTCCTCGATGGCAGGCACACCCCCGGCTTTGGCATAGCTGGGATGCCAGGTGCGCATATAAGGAAGGTCGTAAACGGCATCCATTTCTTCGGTGGTCAGCGGTTTCTGCGGCGGATTCTGCACGACAAAAAG
>JAGBEM010000036.1 GCA_017936985.1 Oscillospiraceae bacterium | reverse complement strand
CCTCACTTAATTAACCGAATGCTGCAGCACATAGTCCCGGGCCAGTTTATCAGCCTCCAGGATCTGCTCCAGCGTGGGATTGGAAATAAAAGGCACCGCTTCCACAGCGCCGCGAACAAGCTCATAAATATCATAAAAACCGATCCGGTCCTCCAAAAACAGCGCAACCGCCGCTTCATTGGCACCGTTCATTACCGGGCAGGCCGTACCGCCCAGCCTGGCGCAATGCCGTGCCAGTGCCAGACAAGGAAAGGCATCCAAATCCGGCTCACAGAAACTTAGCTGTCCGCATTTGGTAAGATCCAACTTATCCACTGGGCACACTTTGCGCTCCGGGTATGTCAGCGCTAGCTGAATGGGGAGCCGCATATCCGGCGTGCCCAACTGTGCCATCACAGCGCCATCCACACACTCCACAAAACTGTGGACAATGCTCTGCCGGTGGATCACCACATCCACCTGCTCCAACGGAAGATCATACAACCGCATGGCTTCGATCACTTCCAAGCCTTTGTTCATCAGTGTCGCACAGTCGATGGTGATTTTTGCACCCATCTTCCAATTAGGATGCTTCAAAGCATCCGCCTTGGTCACATGGCGCAGCTGTTCCTTGTCCATACCAAAAAACGGGCCGCCGGAGCAGGTCAGGATCAGCTTTTCCACTTCTCTTTTGCTTCCAATGCCCATCAGGCACTGAAAAATCGCCGAATGCTCCGAATCGACCGGAATGATCTCCGTATTATACTTTTTTGCTTCAGCCATCACCAGTTCGCCTGCACAGACCAATGTTTCCTTGTTGGCAAGGCCGATACGCTTTCCGGCGCGGATCGCAGCCAAAGTGGGCTTCAGCCCCAGCATACCAACCACAGCGGTGATCACACAGTCAGAAGATGCAATAGTCGCCGCCTCGATCAGCCCTTCCTCGCCCCAGGAAATCCTGGTAGGAAGATCCGAAATGGCACTGCGCAGCGCATCCGCCGCTTCCTGGGTACCCATGACCGCCAATTCCGGCCGAAACTGACGGCATTGCTCCGCCATCCGCTCCACACTGGAGCCAGCAGTCAAAGCAGCGACTTTGACCGGCATCCGGCTGATAATATCCAGGCTCTGCCGGCCAATGGAGCCGGTACTGCCCAAAACAGAAACACACTTAACCATTATTTCACCACCACTGGGATCCAGTGCAGCAGCAGTTCCACGATCGGTGCCACTACAATGATCGAATCAAACCGGTCCAATGCGCCGCCATGGCCCGGAATCAGATTGCCGTAATCCTTAATGCCTGTCTGCCGCTTGATGACAGAGAAGCATAGATCGCCAAACACACCACCCAGTGCACCTACAAGGCCATAGGCAGCTGCATACAGATAATTGACCTCAAATTGGAAGAACTTACCAACGATCCACCCATACAGCAGCATACCCAAAATTGCCGTGACCAGTCCGCCAAAGAAGCCTTCCCAGCTTTTCTTCGGGCTGATCACAGGTGCCATCTTATGCTTGCCGATGGCGCAGCCTACAAAATACGCACCGCTGTCAGACAAAAACGCAATGACAAAGGGGATCAGAATCAACAATCTGCCATTTTCGTCAGTCATGATCCGAACCAGGCTTGCCATCATGTATGGGATCAGCAAACCGCCGGTAATACAAACCGCAATCTTTTCAAATGGCAGCTTGCCGTGGGATAACATCATCTCCATAAACAGCAGGACAAAGAACACCAATACGCCAGCCTCGCCCAATGTGCTGTCGCAGCCAAAATAGCTCCAGACAGGCACCAGCACCGCTGCGATCACCGTATAGATGATCAGCCGGACCTCTTTTACCAACCCAGTGCCCCGCAGCAGCTCCCAGGCTGCAATACCGGCCACTGCCGCAAACAAAAGGGCTGTGCAGATCTTGGGCGCAGCCAGCAGGATCAGCAGCAAAAGCGGCAGCAATATCACGGAAACGACAATTCTCTTTAACATCTCTTATGCGCCTCCAAACCGGCGGTTGCGCCGGTGGTATTCCTCAATGGCCTGATCCAGATCCGAAGGACCAAAGTCGGGCCACAGAACATTCATATACACAAATTCAGAATATACCGTCTGCCAGGGCAGGAAATTACTGGTACGTAGCTCACCGGAAGGGCGGATCACCAGTTCCGGATCCGGCACACCGGCAGAATCCAGATAACCGGAAAACATTTCCTCCGTCAGCGCGTCAGCACTGCACTTGCCTGCAGCTACATCCGCAGCAAACTGCTTCACCGCCCGGACGATCTCGTCCCGGCCGCCGTAGTTCAAGCAGAAATTCACCTGCACCTCATCAAATACAGAGGATTTTTCCTGAGCATCCAGACACAGCTTGCGCAGATCCGGACTCAACCGGGACAGATCGCCAAAAAAGCGGAAGCGAACATGGTTCTTCTCCATATCCCGCAGTGCTTCCTTAAGATATGCGCCCAGCAGCTTCATAATGCCGCCCACTTCCTCAGCAGAACGCTTCCAGTTCTCTGTGGAAAAGGCATAAACCGTCAAATAGCGAACCCCCAGAGTACGGCAGTAATTGGCGATGCGCCGAAAAGATTCCGCTCCGGCACTGTGTCCTGCGGTTCTGGGCAGTCCTCTTTTTTTTGCCCACCGACCGTTGCCATCCATGATAATGGCAATATGCTTCGGGGGCTCCAGTTTCTCAATCTGTGACATAGTAACCTCATTTACAGAGCATTGGGGGCGAAAATCGCCCCCAATGACAAGATTATGGCATCAGATGGCCATCAGTTCCTTTTCCTTAGCAGCAGTGGCTTCGTCCACCTTCTTGATGAACTTATCCAGCATATCCTGCAGATCTTTTTCAGCCTTCTTCTGGTCGTCTTCGGTAATTTCGCTGTTCTTCTTCAACTTCTTGACATAGTCCATGCCGTCACGGCGGATATTACGCATAGCGACCTTGGCATCTTCTGCATACTTCTTGACCTGCTTGGTCAGCTCCTTACGGCGTTCCTCCGTCAACTGGGGGAATACCAGACGGATCACGCGGCCATCATTCTGGGGATTGATTCCCAAATCGGAGGTCTGGATCGCCTTCTGGATGTCCTTCAGCAGCTTGGTATCCCAGGGCTGGATCACCAAAGTACGGGCATCGGGGGAAGAAATGGTGGCAACACCGTTCAGAGGAGTCTCACTGCCATAGTATTCCACAGTGATCCGATCCAGAACTCTGGCATTAGCACGGCCTGCACGGACAGCACCGAAGTTATCTGCCAGTACATCCAGGGTCTTGTCCATTTTTCTGCTGTATTCCTTAAAATCAACGCTCATAATTTAGTCCTCCTCAAAACTTGTTTTCACGGTCGTACCGATCTGTTCACCGCGTACCACGCGGATAATGCTGTTTTCCTCCGCCAGGCCGAAGCAGACAAGAGTCATATCGTTATCCATAGCCAGAGTCATGGCAGTAGAATCGGTGGCCTTCAAATGCCGCTCCAAAACATCATCATAAGTCAGTCTGGTGTACCGGATAGCATTTTTATCAACATTGGGATCTGCGGAGTAGATCGCATCCACATTCTTTGCCATCAGTATGGCATCAGCCTCGATCTCCACGCCACGAAGCATATTGCTCGTCTTCGGCGCTTAGCTGTATTTTTGTACCGCCTTCATAAAAATTATATATAAGATCTTCTCCGTGCTGTTCTAAAACTTCCTTTTTCCTGATAGACGTATAATCCATTTTGGAAATATATAATGCGCATTCAATGGCTTTATCAAGTAACTGTTTAGG
>JAGBEM010000035.1 GCA_017936985.1 Oscillospiraceae bacterium | reverse complement strand
GCCTGCTTCCGATCCTGGTCGCTATGCGCGACTGGGGCGCAGAGTATATGCGCTCTAAAAACCTGGAAACCAGCTGCTTTATGATGACCAAAGATCCCATCGTGCAGCACAACTGAACCATTTCATTAAAGGAGATAGAACCATGAAAATCAAGATCCTGTCCGACAGCACCTGCGACTTATCCGCCGCTCAGCTTGCCGAGCACGACATTGACCTTGCCCGTCTGACCATTATCAAAGACGGTCAGCCCTACCTGGATGGCGAAACCATCTTCCCTGCTGATATATTTGCTCATGTTGCCGCTGGCGGTGACCTGTGCTCCACCACTGCCTACAATGTAGGTGAATACGAGGAGCTGTTCAGCAAATACGCCTCCGAATATGACGGCGTTATCCACATCAGCCTGGGTTCCGGCTTTTCCTCTTCTCACCAGAACGCTCGTCTGGCTGCTGAAGATTTCCCCAATGTCCGGGTCATCGACTCCCAGAACCTGTCCACCGGTCAGGGCCATGTGGTCCTGGAGGCCTGCCGCCTAGCAAAGACCTGTGAGGATCTGGATGAGATCGCAGAAAAGCTTAATGATTTTGCTTCCCGGGTGGAAGCCAGCTTCGTTCTGGATCAGCTGAAGTACATGGCCAAGGGCGGCCGCTGCTCCAGTGTGGCTGCACTGGGCGCCAATCTGCTGGGTCTGAAGCCCTGTATCGAGGTCAAGAACGGCAAGATGAGCGTGGTAAAGAAATACCGCGGCAGCTATGCCAAGTGCCTGGCAAATTATGTCAAGGACCGCCTTGCTGACCGGGAAGACATCGTCCGCAATGAGCTGTTTTTGACTTACACCCCAGTCGATGATGGCTGTCTGGCTGCTGTCAAGAACGCCATCGAGGAGCACGGTCATTTCAACACCGTCTACGAAACCACCGCAGGCTGCACTGTTTCCTGCCACTGCGGTCCCGGCACACTGGGTGTCCTGTTTGTCAGAAAGTAAAACTCCTGCCGCCGAAGACCCCTTCGGCGGCATTTTTATCTTGTAATTTCTAGCCAGTATGCTATACTATTTTCGTAAAAAATCCTTTTGGAGGATCCCAAATGGAGTATTCAAAACTTCTGGACCTGGCAACTGATTTAGGCTACGAGCTGGCTATGAGCGGTGCAGAGACCTTCCGTGTGGAGGAAAGCATTTCTCTAGTGCTAAAGGCCTATGAGATCGACGCCGAGGTCTTTGTTATCCCCAACTGTATGCACATCAGCATTGAACCGGTCATTGGAAGACCTTTGACCCGAATGCGCCGAATTGGTTCCCACGGCAACGATCTGGACGCTGTGGAAAAGCTTTCCGGGCTGAGCCGGAAGATATGTGCGGAACACCCCGCTCCGGAAATCGCCGCAAAATGGCTGGAGGAAACGAAAGCACAAAAGCGACAATATTCCCTGCCCGGTTACCTTCTGGGCAATTTCCTGGGCGGTTTTGGCTTTGCTTTCCTCTTTGGCGGCTGTCTGATCGATGCACTATGTGCCGGTGTGTGCGGTATCCTGGTTGGCTTGATCAACAAGTTTCTGGACAAGTTGGGTGCTAACCAATTCTTCCGCATCATCATTGCCGCTTTCGTCATGGCATTGCCAGCTTATACCCTTGGCTGCGCCGGCTTTGTCCCCAATCCGGATGCAGCGGTTATCGGCTCGCTGATGATCCTGGTGCCCGGACTGCTCTTTACCAACGCCATGCGCGACATTATCTACGGCGACACCAATTCCGGCATCAACCGTGTGGTTCAGGTATTGTTGATCGCCATGGCCATTGCCCTCGGCACAGCGGCAGCCTGGAATGTAACAGATCATCTATTGGGCGGTTTCACCGCCGCAGAGGCGCTGACACAGCCTTTGTGGCTCCATGGCATCGCCAGCCTGATTGGTTGTATCGGTTTTTCCATTCTTTTCAACATTCACGGACCCGGCAGTCTGCTTTGTGCCATAGGCGGTTTTCTGACATGGATGGTATATTTGCTGGTGCTGCAGTTGACCGGCAGTGATCTGACAGCCTATTTCTGGGCAACTCTGTTCGCCTCGATCTATGCAGAGGTCATGGCCCGGGTTCGGAAGTATCCGGCAATTTCCTATCTGGTAGTCTCTATTTTCCCATTGATCCCCGGAGCAGGTGTGTATTTTGCACTGAACTACGCAGTAAAAGGTCAGATGGAAGCCTTTGCCGACCAGGGAATGCATACCGCAGCCATTGCAGGTATTATGGCAGTTGCCATCTTGCTCGCTTCCACCACAGTAAGGATCATCACCACCTGGCGCAGAAAAAGATAAGTAATGGCAACAATCCATACCGGAAGGACGGATTAAGGATGATCATTGAAAATATCAAAGTCGTTGCGATGGATCTTGACGGCACCCTGACCCAGCACAAGCAGCCCCTAACCCCCGAAAACCGGCAAACCTTAGAGGCTCTTTCCCGCCGTTACCGTTTGCTGATGGCCGGCGCCGGTCAGGTCATGCGTATTTTTAATCAACTGGAGCAGTTCCCCATCGATATTATCGGTAACTACGGACTGCAGTTTGGTCTGTACAATCCTCAGACCGGCAGCATGGAACTGAAGCGGGATCTGACACTCCCCTGTGACCGCAGCTCTGTGGATGCGCGGGTCACTATGCTTCGCAAAAAGTATGGTTTTACCCAATATCAGGGAGAAAATGTAGAATTCCACCCCTCCGGCTGTGTGACCTTCCCCTGCCTGGGAACCAAAGCCGCTGCCGAAGACAAGCTGGCTTTTGACCCGGACCGGAGTAAGCGCCGCGCCATATACAAGGATGTCTGCGAAGTATTTTCCGACTATACCGTTTTTGTCGGCGGTTCTTCTTCCTTTGACATGGCCCCCGCTCCCTATAACAAGTATTACGCACTGGATCTTTTCTGTAAGGAAAACGGTCTTTCTCACGAAAATGTGGTTTATATAGGCGATGATTACGGCCCTGGCGGTAATGACGAAAGCGTTTACCTTTCCGACTTCCCCTATTTGACTATTGACGACTACCGGACCTTCCCGGAAGTCGCCGCAGTGCTTCTGAAATAACCAACACGGGCGCAGAAAAAGCTGCGCCCGTGCTTGACTTTCCCCTAGGGTTGGGATAAAATCAATCCTATCTGTGAAGACAGCAAGTGAACCCGCTGTCCGCCTCTATGCAGGTACACTTTTTAAGGAATGTTGATATGGATTTTGTATTCTTTTTTAACAGCATTTTGTTAGGTATCGGCCTGGCCATGGACGCCTTTTCCGTGTCTCTTGCCAACGGACTGAACGAGCCGAATATGAAAGCAAAGAAAATGTGCGGCGTTGCCGGTATGTTTGCTTTCTTTCAGGCGCTCATGCCCATGCTGGGCTGGATCTGTATCCATACCATCGTGCAATATTTCAGTGCCTTTGAAACTCTGATCCCCTGGATCGCGCTGGTACTGCTGTGCTACATCGGCGGCAAAATGCTCTATGACAGCATCTCTTCCAAGGATGCGCAGGAAGAAAAACCAGCTGTAGGCTTTGCCGCTCTGGTTGTGCAAGGTATCGCCACTTCCATAGACGCACTGAGTGTTGGCTTCACCATCGCAGATTATGATCTGCTGATGGCACTGGGTGCCGCTGGAATCATTGCCGCCGTTACCTTCTTGATCTGCACAGTTGGTCTGTACATCGGTAAAAAAGCCGGTACAAAGCTTGCCGGCAAGGCAGGTATTCTGGGCGGTGCAATTTTGATCATTATCGGTCTGGAGATCTTTATCACCAGCTGGTTCTAACCTTTTACAGAAAGAGAGGGCTCGTCATGCCAACCAAACATCACATCCCCGCCCATCACCGATTTCCTTTGCGCAAGCGGCAGGATGTGGATATGACCGAAGGCAATATCACCCGACATATCATTTCCTTTGCATTACCGCTGCTAATCGGCAACATTTTTCAGCAGCTTTACAATACAGTCGACACCTGGGTCGTCGGCAACTATGTCAGCAACGAAGCCTACTCCGCTGTCGGCACCGTTGGCCCTATCGTGAATATGCTCATAGGCTTTTTCATGGGTCTTTCCTCCGGAGCAGGCGTGGTCATCAGCCAGTATTACGGCGCCCATCGGGAAGATAAGGTCAGCCACGCTGTCCATACTGCCATCACCATGACGCTGATTTTAGGTGTTGTATTTACTGCACTTGGCATTGTCATGATCCCGGTAATGCTGAATTTCATCAACATGCCCCTGTCTGTAAAGCCGGAGGCCACCGCCTATCTGACTATCTATTTTGCCGGTGTTCTGGGACTGATGCTTTACAACATCGGCGCAGGCATCTTGCGCGCCGTAGGCGATTCCCAGCGTCCCTTCTATTTTCTTGTGGTCTGTGCCATTATGAACACGGTACTGGATCTGGTGTTTGTTCTGGTCTTTCACATGGGCGTGGAAGGCGTTGCTCTGGCAACCATTTTGTCTCAAGGCGTCTCCGCAGTGCTGGTCATGATCACGCTACTGCGCACAGACAGTTGCATCAAGCTGACTCTGCGGAAGCTGACGCTTCACTGGGATATGCTGAAAAAGATTTTCTCCGTGGGTATTCCTGCAGCGCTGCAGATGGCTATCACAGCCTTCTCCAACATTTTTGTCCAGTCCTACATCAATCATTTCCAGGAGGACTGTATGTCCGGCTGGACCACCTACGCCAAGGTCGATCAGCTTCTGTTCCTGCCTATGCAGTCCATTTCCCTTGCTTCCACCACATTCGTAGGTCAGAATCTGGGGTCCAACCAAGTCGACAGAGCAAGAAAAGGTGTACGGCAGTCTCTGATCCTGGCGCTGGGCGCTACGGCAATTCTGACTGTGCCGGTGGTGATCTTCGCCTCCCCCATTGTTGCCTTCTTCAATGCTAAGCCAGAGGTGGTAGAATACGGCACCATCTTCCTGCAGTGGCTATCGCCGTTCTACCTGCTGTGCTGCTTCAACCAGATCTATTCTGGCGCGCTGCGGGGCGCAGGCAATTCCCGTGCCCCCATGATCATCATGCTGGCATCCTTTGTAGGCTTCCGGCAGTTGTATCTGTTTATCATGGCGCGGCTTTGCAACGAGATCCTTCCCATCGCAATGAGCTATCCTGCCGGTTGGCTACTGTGCAGCATTCTGACCGCCACTTACTACCACAAGGCACAGCTTACCAAGAATCGCCTTGTAGACGACCCCACTACCCCCTAAGGAGGCCACAATGGGCAAGGCCGTAAAAAGAAAGACAGCAAAACGCATTGCCGCTTTGGCGGCTGTACTGGTGCTGCTGCTCATTGCCGCTGTGATAGCGGAGCATTTCCTGTTTCCCCTTGCAGATACAGACGCTGGGCAAACAGTCATGGACTATGTCAAAGAAAATAAGTTTTCCTATCAGGATTATCCAAGGAGTCTCATCGAATTGCTGGAACGCAATCCGGAAACGAAAAAATTCGTTCTGGAATACCCCGCAGCCAAAGATCTGGAATACACCATCGACCTGTCTGAATACAGCAGGGATACCGTACCGCTGTTCCTCCAGTGGGATCAACGATGGGGCTACATCCAATACGGCAGTGATGTGGCAGGTCTGACCGGCTGCGGCCCGGTCTGCCTTTCCATGGCTGCCTACTATCTGACCGGCAGCAATGCCTATTCCCCGGACAAGATGCTTAACTTTGCCTCCGAAAATGGTTACTATGTATCCGGCAGCGGCTCTTCCTGGACGCTGATCAGTGAAGGCGGTGTGAAGCTGGGCTTTGATGTCACAGAGCTTCCTTTGGATGAAAACCGTATTCGTGCCAATCTGGAAGTAGGAAACCCCATCATCTGCGTCATGGGACCCGGAGATTTCACCACCTCCGGCCACTTTATCGTACTCACCGGCTGGGAAGATGGCTACATCCGCGTCAACGACCCCAACAGCATCGCCAACTCGGAAAAGCTGTGGACATATGGCCAGATCGCCGGACAGATCCGAAACCTCTGGGCAATCAGAAATTGAGAAAAGCTCCTGCCAAAAGGCAGGAGCTTTTTGGTGGACTTGAAGGGATTCGAACCCTCGACCCCCACAATGCGAATGTGGTGCGCTCCCAACTGCGCTACAAGCCCATATGCTGCGGCGTTGACCGCAGCTAAAATTATACTGCTGACGCAGTTTTTTGTCAAGGCAAAAGTTACTTCTTGATGGAGTATTCCACCGGCACATCTGCGGGCATTTCCAGAAGCCACGGATGCTCCAAAAGCTCCTTGACCAGTGCTACCGTGCCGGAATAGTAATAGCCGTCCGCAATGCGCTCATCCAGGGTAATGCCCAGGGGGATCACCTCGTGGACATCTCCATTGCCCTCTTTATCATATTCCATCTTCATGTACTTCTTACCTACCACCACAAAGCAGGAATTGGTGCCCCAGTTGACCAAATGGTGGTAACCACCGGGCAATCCGATGGAACCAAGATTGCTCAAGAAGATCGCAGCGTGGTTGGGATCGGAACCAATGAGAAAATCCGGTGCCCAGCCGTGCTTATCCAACCACAGCACAAACTTGACGATTCCGGTGATCACCCACTGAGGCAGTTTGCAGACAATGTCCATTGCGCCGGTGGAAGTATCCTTTTCCTCATAGCTCTTGGTCTGGTGGATCACTTTCATGATCTTTTCATGATAGCTTTCCAGTGTTTCCTTGGGGTCATACGTAAAGAACGCCAGCGCTTCCTCCGCGTGGTCATTAAACTGCTTCTTCACAGTAAACGCCACACTCACATCCCGGCGCTGATAGAGCTTATTATTGCACACAAACCGGTTCATCTTGGGACGCAGGATAAATGCCTTGCCGATGGCGGCGCTGATCAGATGGAAGAAGGTATACTTATCCGCCGTTCTGCCCTCATTCAGCTTTTCTAAATATGCATTCAGCGGCCGTGCATCAATGTCCACACTGATATGCGCCTCGTTGTCTGCCCGATTGGGCATCAGTGCCGGCATGATCCGGTTCATAGCAGGAATGTCCTTAAGCCAAATGCCGTCTTTCCGGTCACCAAATTTGCGTTTTCCTTCTTTCATAATTCCAGCTCCTTGTCGCAATATGTGAAATTATAGCAAAGACCTGCAAAAAAAGCAATCCCTTTCCAAAATCCTTGTGTGCATCTTGCATTTCCGTTCATTTCCAGATATAATGAGTGCATAACAACGAAAGGCAGGGATCTATTATGGACGAAAACACCCAGCGGCAGCCCAATCCCCGCAGACGCCGCAAAACAAAAATGGAGATCTTTAAGGAGGCCTATCTGCCCACGATCATTTTAGGTGTGGCAGTGGTGTTGATCCTGGTTTTCATCATCGGCTCTGTCAGTCGCAACCGCAGCCAGAAAAAGCCGCCTGTCCAGCAGGAGATCCCCTCCACCTCTGAAAGCACACCTTCTCAGCTTGAGCTGGAGGTGCAGCAGCTTTTGCTCGACGCAGAAACCCTTGCCCTCGCCTACGATTTCCAGGGCGCTGTGGACCTTCTGAATGGTTTCCAGGGAGACAAGTCCGCGTTCCCCGAGCTGTCTGCCAAGATAAATGAGTACACCCAGCAGGCAAGCCAGATGGTGGCCTGGAGCGATCCTTCTCAGATCGTCAATCTGTCCTTCCACGGACTGATCGAGGATACCAAAGCCTTCTCCAACGAGCAGTACGGCAAATCCTACAACCGAAACTTTGTCACAACTGCGGAATTCCGCCAGATCCTGGATGATCTGTATGAGAATGGCTATGTGCTGATTGACCTGGACGATATTACCACCTGCGGCACAGACGCCAGCGGCAACAGCATTTGCAGCGCAAAAACGCTGTACCTGCCTCTGGGTAAGAAGCCTCTGCTCCTGACCCAGACCAATGTCAACTATTACACCTACATGGTCGATGGCAACGGCGACGGTGAGCCCGACAAAGACGGTGCCGGCTTTGCCAGCCGGATGCTTGTGGATGAAAACGGTAACATCACCTGTCAAATGGTCAACAGCAGCGGCCAGACTGTCACCGGTGAATTCGACCTGGTTCCGATCCTGGAGAGTTTCATTGCCAAGCATCCCGATTTTTCCTACAAGGGTGCCCGGGCGATCCTGGCTGTTTCCGGCTATGACGGAATCTTCGGTTACCGCACCAATGCTGCTGTCAAGACAAGCAAGGGCGAGGATTATTACAACGCGCAAGTTAGCGGTGCATCTGAATTGGTCGCAGCATTGAAAGAAAAAGGCTACAAACTGGCCTGCTACACCTATGGCAACAACGCCTACGGCAAGGTCGCTGCCTCCGAAATCAAGGCTGATCTGAACAACTGGAAAGCAGAAGTTACTCCCATTTTGGGCGATACGAACATTCTGGTCTTTGCGCAGAACAGCGACCTTGATACATATTCCGGCAGCAAGTTCAATGTGCTGCAGAATGCCGGCTTCCGCTATTATCTGGGCTTTGCCGAAAACCGCAGCGGCGGCCAGATCGGCAGCAATTACATCGTGCACGACCGGCTTCTGGTCACCGGTTCTCAGATGGCCCATTCCCCGTCTAAGTTTACCAATATGTTCGACGCCGGTTCCATTCTGGATTCTCAGCGTGGCTCTGTTCCTAAGTAAATAAGATAGCAAAAGGGTGCGTTACGCACCCTTTTCCTTTTGTAATTCCATAATATCCAGATCCCGATAAGGATAGACCCGTTTCCACCCCGCCTCCGTTCGCTGCTGGCTGCTGCGATGAGATGACAGCAGTCTTACAATGTCATACACATCGATCCAGATCTCCGACAGGCACTCTTTCTGACTCTCGTCAAACACCAGCTCCATACCAAAATGCAAATGCACGGTTTCAATGTTGTTGACATTTTCCTTATCCGAATACCCCGTTCTGCCCATAAAGCCGATCAGATCACCGGCTTGCACAATATCCCCCTCCTGCAGCCCCTCAGCAAAGGGATGGTCCTTCTGCAGATGGGCATAGTAGTAATACCGCTTATTATCAAAAGAGCGAATCCCCACACGCCAACCGCCGTAGCGGTTCCAGCCCATTACCTCTACCACGCCGCCCTCTACCGCAACGATCGGTGTTCCCAGAGAGCCCATGAGGTCATTTCCCAAATGCTTTCGCTGAAAGCCAAAGGAACGCCCTACACCGAAGTCGTCACAGTGACTGTAACCATACCCGGCAGCAATAGGCGAGAACGCCTTTAGCCCGTATTGGGCTTTCCACTGACCGTCCACTTCTATGGCATAGTTCCCCAAAAAGCCGCCCAAAACGGCGCTGTAGGCTTCGTAATAATAATCGTAATACTTGCTCAGCTCCCCTGCCAGTTCTTTGGCAGGTCGGTCACTTTTTAAGTCAGAAGCTGCTTTCTTCACGGAAGCCAGTCCGCACTTACCCCCTGTCCGGCAGGCAGAAAGCGCCAGAATCTCGATCCAACTGATGTGCTTTTCCTGTTCATAAGTGGCGATGTCCTGCTCCATAGCATATTTCATGGATCCATAGGGCACAGCGAAATCCACCCAGCGGATTGTTTCAGCACCCACGCTTATCCCACAGGACAACGCCAAAACGACACAAAGGCATAAAGAAAACCACCGTTTCATCCCATTCACCTCAAGGTTTAGGGTATGAAACGGTGGTAACAATATGCCAGTTAATTATTGGAGATCCCGTACGATATCCTTGGCAATGCGGTAAATATCTTCCATTGTGCTCATGGACGAGATCTGATTCTTATAAAAACTTGCATTGCGTACGCCCCGGAGATACCATGCAAAATGCTTTCGCGCCTCCAGGCAGGCAATGTGTTCGCCGTGATCTTGCTCCGACAGCTCAAACTGCCGGACAGCCACCGCGATCCGTTCCTTCAGCGGCAGCTTTTCCGGGATAGGTCTGCCTTCCAGGGCAGCTCTGACCTCGCTGAAGATCCAGGGATCTCCAAAAGTCGCTCTGCCGATCATGATTCCGTCTGCACCGGTGCGCTTCAGGCATTTGACAGCTTTTTCCCCATCCGTAATATCGCCGTTGGCGATGACCGGTATAGAAAGCTGCCGCTTGACCTTGGTGATCATATCCCAATCAGCCACGCCGGAATAAAGCATACTCCTGGTTCTGCCGTGTACTGTGATCAGATCCGCGCCATTATCTTCCATCCGCTTGGTAAAATCCAGAACATTGACACTGCCCTTATCCCAGCCAAGACGACATTTGACGGTGACCGGAACATTTACCGCCTGCTTTACTGCCGCAACGATCTCCCCTGCCAATTCGGGCGTGCGCATCAAACCGCAGCCATCGCCGGAATTTGCGATCTTCGGCATGGGGCAGCCCATATTGATGTCCAGAAAATCGCAACCGGAGATCTCCAGTGCCAGTACCGCGGCCTGGGCCATAATGGCAGGATCGTTGCCAAAGATCTGCGCACCGCAGAGGCTGCCCTCATTCTTGCGCAGCAGCTTTGCGCTTTTCTGATCCTTGTATACCAACGCCCGGGAGGACACCATTTCCGTCACGGTAATATTCGCTCCCAGCTCAGCACAGATCGAACGAAACGCCCAATCCGTCACACCTGCCATAGGACCTAAAACCACAGGATTATTCACTTCCAGATTTCCGAAACGCATATGTTTTCTCTCTTTCTGAATGATCGGCTGTGATTATAGCACAACCGGATCTTATTGACAAGTCACAGAAAACTCGTCAGCAGCCACACAAGCCCCGTAACCAGTGCGCCGCCGCAGGCCCACACCGGGCCATAAAGATACAGTTTTCTCGGCTTATTATCCAGCGCATGACTGTGCAGCGCTTTATTCGCCTCCCGGAGCAGCGCCTCATCCGTGATCCCCTGGCCTACTGCTTCATCCTTCAAAATAAAGATCGCCTGCTCAAACAGTTTGGGATCCGGACTGTGGACCACGATCACCTGCCGTGAAATACCTTTTACCATAATACCGCCTCCTCCGGCAGTATTATACCCTTATGGAAAAGTTTTCATTCTGTATCTTTCGGACGCTTGTATCTGCCCTTCGGCTCCCATTCGGGCAAAGGCAACCGCTGCATAGCGCCGAATATCCGTTCTTTCAGATCCGGATATGTCTTGCTCAGATCATATACCAGCTGTTTGATCTCTTCACGCTTGGTGTTTTTATCCACAGGACAGCGGTTCTCCACCACCGGCAGTTCCATCCGGGATGCAAAATTATCCACCGTACGCTCATGAATATAAAGCATCGGACGAATCTGGATCACGCCTGTGCGGTCCAGGTCTGTCACCGGCTGAAAACAGCTGATGCGCCCTTCGTAGATCAGCGACATGACGAATGTCTCTATCGCATCGTCATAGTGGTGACCAAGGGCAATTTTATGGATGCCGCGATCCAGAATTGCCTGATTCAACGCACCTCTGCGCATTTTGGAACACATGGAGCAAGGGTTCTTTTCCTTGCGGTGTTCAAAAATGATAGGTGCGATCTGGGTCGGTACAATGGAATAGGGCACTTCCAGCTGATCACAAAAGGCCTGCACACCGCTGTAGTCCATTCCCAGCCCCATATCGACGGTCACAGCCTCCAACTGAAAGTCGCTGTACTGCCGCAAACCGGTAAGCAGCTGCAGCAAAACCAGCGAATCCTTTCCGCCGGAAACACCAACTGCCACAGTCTCTCCGGGAGTGATCATATTGTAATCTTCCACGCAGCGGCGCACCAGGCCCATTAGTTTCTGCATAGTGGGATTTCCTCCAAAAAACAGTAATTTTGTCATGCGAGATTTCAAGAGTATTTGAGAGTATTTAAAAGCATTTGCAAGCTTTGCTCATATTTCATAAAATTTCTCAAAAAAGCTGTTGACATTTGATTTTTGATATGGTATAAGAATCAAGCGATTTGAAGACATTGTACTGCAAGTACAAGAAAAAGTCAAAATATTTTACCTAATTGGAGGAACGCATAATGTCCACTACACTCGCTAAGAAGGAGACCCTGCAGCGCAAGTGGTACGTGATCGACGCTGCCGGCAAGCCCCTGGGCCGTACTGCCGTCACTGTCGCCAACCTGCTGCGCGGCAAGCACAAGACCGATTTCACTCCCAACGTTGACTGCGGCGACTATGTCATCGTCATCAACACCGACAAGGCTATCCTGACCGGCAAGAAGCTGGATCAGAAGAGCTACTACCGTGTTTCCGGTTGGATCGGCGGCCTGAAAGAAACCAAGGCTCGCGTCATGATGGATAACCGCTCCGACTACGCTATGGAGCTGGCTGTCAAGGGTATGCTGCCCAAGAACTCCATCGGCCGCAACGCCATGACCCGTCTGCACCTGTACAAAGGCGCCGAGCATCCCCACGAAGCTCAGCAGCCTGCCGCTTGGACCCTGGACTAATTGGAGGTAACTGAACATGTACGAGAGCAAGAAGAAGTATTACTACGGCACCGGCCGCCGGAAGTCCTCCGTGGCCCGCGTCCGCGTTTACGAGAACGGCACCGGCGCCATCATTGTCAATGGCCGCGACATCAATGATTACTTCGGCCTGGACACCCTGAAGCTGGTCGTCAATCAGCCCCTGGTCACCACCGACATGGTCGGCAAGGTCGACGTTGTTGTCACCGTCGCCGGCGGCGGCGTTTCCGGTCAGGCCGGCGCTATCCGTCACGGCATTTCCCGTGCCCTGCTGACTCTGAACCCCGAGTACCGCGCTTCTCTGAAGGCCGCTGGTTTCCTGACCCGTGACCCCAGAATGAAGGAAAGAAAGAAGTACGGCTTGAAGGCAGCCCGTCGCGCACCTCAGTTCTCCAAGAGATAATCTGTCTCTCATCAAGAACATTCAAAAACCCAGAAACCGCAACGGTTTCTGGGTTTTCTTTTTTCTCTAAAACACCATTTTGACGCAACTCTAAACTTCATTGTATTTTGAAGTATTGAAATAAGAATCCGCATTTGCTATAATAACCTCACCAATAAACTTGAATTTGGCGAAAAGGTGATGAAGGTTCTGTACCTTTAGTGGCTCTGCTAAGCTAATTCTGCAAAATGGAGGATTTGTATGAAAACATTAAGTCTCTGCCTTCTTGTTGCGCAAGGATTGATACTTCTTGTCCTTTGTCTTTTGGCTTGGCAAATCTGGTCCTTTCTGCGGCGCAAGGATGCTCCTAAGAACGATCAGTTGACGGAAGAGCAGACTGGATTTGTTGTCATCCGTATGCGTATATTCTTTATCTGCCTCGCAATTGGAACAATTTTAGGTGTTGTGCAAGCTGTTTTACGCTTTGTCAACTTGTTAAGTTTTCCTTAACCATCTTTGTAATCACAAAAGGCAACAAGTAATTGTCAAACTTGAATTTGAATAGCAAGATTTTTTGAGATGTTATTGGCTGTTCATAACACATAGTAAAATGCTCTAAAACCATTGAAAAT
>JAGBEM010000034.1 GCA_017936985.1 Oscillospiraceae bacterium | reverse complement strand
GCGGCCAGCTGGGCGTCATCCGCACCCCACTGCTTGCATTCCCAAGTGTACTTCCGCTCCCCCTTCAAGCCGCGCTGCGTGCATTTTAAAGTGAGAAGACAGTCGTGCGTTTCCTCAAAACGGGAGGGATCCGTCGGGATCGCGCTCACCATCTGCAAATTGTAGTTGACCGCTGTGAAACGGTTTTCCCAGTTGTAGATCAGCTGAAGGGACTTCAGATACTGGAACCCGGAGAAAAACACTTTTCTCTGAAGGACACCTGCCTCCGTCTTCTCCCAGCGATCACCGGCGGCATCCCGGAAGAAATTTGCCAGTGCGCTGATCTTTACCTCGGCCTTCCGGGTCACAAAGCTGTGTCTTGCTTTATTTGCGTTTCTGATTCTTTCTCGTTTCATAATGCACACAACATGGCGTTTTCACGCCTATGCCCTACTTTTAAAATTGGTTCGATAAAATTACAGAGCGTTTCTCTTCTGCAGCCACTCAACAACAGCCTCGTCCCAAACGGGCAGATACTCGGTACGCTCGCGGATCATGATAACAGCGTCCTCCAGCTTGGAGACCTCGTTGATGGGGCGCTTGTGAGCCTTGTTCCAAACGATGATGAAGACCACGACGATTGCCAGCCATGCCAGCGTGATCAGGATGTAGCTGCTGATGGTGTAGATCGCATACAGAGAACCAATGATACCGATGGTGAAGGTGATCTTGGGTGCGGGGACCTTGAACAGGCGGGGGAAGTCGGGATACTTCTTGCGCAGGATCAGAACGTCCACCATTGCCAGGATGTAGCAGCCCAGCCACGCCACGCAGACGATGTTGATGAACATGTTCATGATATCAGCGGTGCCGCCCTGAGCGCAGATGTAGATGGTGCAGACGAACATCAGCAGGAAGCAGACGATGGTGCCCCAAATGGGAACTCTGTACTTGGGATGGATGACACCGAAGGCCTTGGGCAGCTGATCCTGACGTGCCAGGCCGTAGAACATACGGGGCAGAGCAGCCAGCTGGGAGTTGGCAGTGGTGAAGGATGCCAGGATGGTGATAGCGCCCATGATCGCAGCACCGAAGGTGCCCATCATAGCCTTGGAGCCCTCAATATGGGAGATACCGGAGGTCAGCAGGATGTTGATGTCGGTATACTTCAGAGCAGCATAGGAGAAGACGATGTCGATCAGATAGATGGTGATCAGAGCCGCAAACAGAGCGCGGGGAATGACCTTGTAAGGCTCCTTGGTCTCTTCTGCCATGGGGCAGCAGTTCTCGAAGCCGATGTACCACCAGATGGAGGAGCCGACAGCGCCAAACACGGGAGCCCAGCCGCCTTCGGGCAGGAAACCGTTGCCAACGGGAGTAGCGCCGTACATGCTCTCACCGACGCCGGCAGCACCCAGGATAGCCAGGACCATGTAAGCGATCATCATGCCGATGGGCAGGACGCCTGCGACCTTACCATAGATACCAACGTCGAAGATGTTGATCAGCAGGCAAGCCACCAGGAATGCCAGAGAGGTCACGATTGCGGGGATACCGGTGATATCCTGCAGGGAGTAACCGCTCATTGCCATCTGGGTAGAGCCGTCAGCTGCAGCCAGCAGAACGTAAGTACCCAGAACAGCCAGGGTGCCCCAGAAACGGCCCAGAGCGGGGTTGGTGTAGTCGGAGATCATACCACCGCCGGGCAGCATGGCGCTCAGCTCAGAGAAGGCCAGAGCCGCGCAGACGATGGGGATCAGACCGATCAGAGCGGTGATCCAAACAGCGTGGCTTGCCTGACCTGCAACCTGAGTCACGGAGAACATTGCAGTACCGGAAACCACCAGGCCCATGGCAGCACCATAAGTTGCGCCAAAGCCGAGAACTCGTTTTAACTTCGTTCCGTTTTCCATAATTTCTCTAAATCCTTTCTTTTTCACACACTTTGCCGGAATCCTTCGATTCCGGCGTCCCATTAGAAGCCCTTAGTTGCTGTACACGCCGCGGATGACAGCGGTGTCCAGAACTTTCCCGCGGATCTCCTTCAGGAACTCATTATAGTAATAGCCGTCCTTTAAGTTCAGCATATCACTCAGTGCATACACCTGCAGCTCATACTCATGGGGTCTGTCTTCAGGTGCGGGGCCGCCGTACATGTTGCATACGGGGTTGTCGTTGCCCAGCTGGAATGCCCAGGTGTTCTTTCCCTGGATGAAAGACTTGTCCGTTCTGGCTGCGTCTTCCTCAATACCAGCCACGGAAGCGGGGATGTTTGCGGCAAGCCAATGGACCCAGATAATTCCTTCACCGATCACATTGTCATAGTCAATAAAGGCCAAGGCAAAGGACTTGGTGCCATCGGGAGCGTCTTCCCAGCGGATGGGGAAGGACAGCTGGGGAACACCCTGAATGGAGTCACTGGACATCTTGCCGTACTTTTCCTGAATGCGTCCGTTTTCAAATGCGTCAGAAAATACTTTCAGGCTCATGAACTCACCTCCTTCTAAATAAGATCCAGTAGCATTTTTCATGCCGGTGTTTCAATGCAGACAGGGCTCGGTCCTTTTTCCATCACCGCTTGGACAGGTGGTCTCCCCTCGCCTGTTCCACTAGTGAATTTATACAATAAGAGGCCTAATCTTTCAATAAACCGAGGTCATAATCACCACACCAGCCAAAGTTATATCTTCTTCTATAACTTTAGTTATAGATATTTCGACAATTATCTTCCAGTTTGATTTTTGCAAATCAAACAAAATCTTTTCCTTATGAGGGTTGAAAAACAGTTGCGCCCTGCATTCGTTTTGTTATATGATATAGTTGTATAAATGAAAAGAAATCGTTTTCCTCGTGATCTCTAAAGAAACGGAGACCGAATTATGACTTTGTTTATATCCTTGCTTTCGGTGATTTCCATCACAGTTTACAGTGTTTCCATGGGGCTTTGCTTCATGGTATATGGCAAAACCGGCAAAAAAATCTTTCAATACGCCGCTCTTGCCATGTTTGCGTGCATTGCTGATTCTGTATTTACCGTGATACTGAATTTACTTCAGCTCTCAAAGTCCACACACCCTCTGATTATGTCTATCACGCTGGCTTTTACCATTACTGAGATTTATCTCTTCGCAAAAATCGTATATTGTATTTTCCAAAAAGCTATGTCCGGTGCTTTTTACATCTGGCTTTGCATCATCATTATCATCAACGGACTGATCTCCCCTTTTCCCATCGACCTTTCTGTATGGCTGTTCATTGCGTTCAACATCAGCATCGTCATCGTCTGTGGTGTTTACTGGGATTTCCTTGTTCGCAATTCGGACACAGAACGTCATAAAAAAGTCGCAAGATACAATAACCTGATCCTGGTGATGGCCGTTTGTTCTGTTTCCATTCTGGCTTACAGCATCGTGAATCTCAGTCTGTTCCAAAAGATGCCTGCTTCCAATCTTACAGACCTTTATATCATTTTCTTTGATCTTATTGTCGCCATTTGGCTCATGGTATTTTGTCAGGAAGAATACGAAGCACACACATCCCAGCCGATCAAACACGCTTTCCAGTCCCAGCCAGCTGCGCCGGAGTCTGCGGAAGAGGATGACCTGATTGCCGGTTCTCCGGATCAGCTGGAATCCTTCCGTGCGCAGTACGAATTGACGGAACGTGAAACCGAGATCCTTAAGCTGATCCTTGCGGGGAAAAGCAACCAGGAGATCAGCGACGCGCTGTTCATTACGGTGGGCACTGTCAAGGCGCATGTCCACAGCATTTTCGGCAAACTGGACGTCTCCCGAAGGAGCCAGCTGATGACCCTCTTTCTGGATCACGAATTGAATAAATAAGACGACCGGTCGGTCCCCGCAGCGAGTATTGCGGAGATCGACCGGTTTTTTAGAAATTTGTCAGCGATTCCGTCGCCACACCGCTGCTCAGCTCCTGCAAAGCCGCGATGGTGTCCAGCGTTGTTCCCAGCTGGACCAGCAAAAGTCCCAAGCGGGTGGTCTCCTCCCGGCTCAATCCCTTTGCCAGACTCAGGGCCAGGGCGTGGATCGCTGTGCTTTGTTCCATTGCGTCCAAACGACCCCTCCTCCCCTTTATATTATGCCTCCAGATCAAATCCGTTTCCTCTTAAGCCTCCGATCAGCATGACAGGAAAAGAGCAGCAAAAAAATGAGCATGAAGTTTTGATCATTTGAGGCCCTGCGGTGAACGCCCCTCTGAGTGGACCCATGGGTGTTGTTTGCCGCCCAGCTCTGCCAGAGATTCACAGGGATGCCGCCGCTGACCCTGTGGAACACTGAAGCTGTCCCCTTCCACAGGACAATTTTCCCGAAATGGGTGAGACAGCTTGCGCCATTCCCTTCAGCAGATCAGCCGATATTTCATTTTGTTTATGGCAGTATCCTTCCTCGGCTGGGTGGTGGAGACCCTGTTCTTCCTGCTCTGCTACGGCAGGCTCTACGACCGCGGCTTTATGACGCTGCCATTCTGCACCATTTACGGCTGCTCCTTCCTGCTGCTGTATTTCCTGGCAGGGGCTCCGTCCAGGAAGGGCCTCGCCCTCCTGGGGAGCCGGCATCAGGCATTCCGCCATCCGCTGCTTCTTTACGGCGTTCTCTCCGCGCTGCTGACGACTCTGCTGGAGCTGGTCACCGGGTACTTCTTCCACCATGTATTCGGCCTTCGGCTGTGGGATTACTCCGCTTACCGGTTCCACTTTCGGGGCTATATCTGCCTGGAATACACCCTGCTTTGGGGGCTCCTGCTGCCGCTCTGCATGAGATTCGCCTTTCTTCCGCTGAAGGACCGGGTGTTTGCGCTTCCCACGGCTTACGCCCGGGCCCTGTCCGGCTCGCTGGCCCTTTTGACCCTGACGGACTGGGGCGTCAACTTTTTCATCCGCATTTAACGCAGCAGCTCCGCGAAATAGGCGGTCCGGCTCCTCAGATCCGCGGAGCCGCGGTATTGTAGGCCCAGGATATTTTTCCCCAGTGCCGCTACAACGTACTGCTCCTCCCGGCCATCCACCACGACCTGACTCCACCAGAAGCGGTCCAGTTCCCCGGTCTCCTGAAGCTCCATGACCGCTTCCTCCTTTTCATACCGGTGCAGCAGCTCCTGCTCCATTCGGAGCCGCAGGCGCTCTGTCAGCAGGTGATAATACTCGGTCCTTGCCATCGGCTGCGCGCTGCCATACACATCTTCCAGCTGGTCAACGAACCACATCCGGGGTGCCAGCTCATGGACCTTGGTCTCGGGACCGAAGAACACCACCTCGTCATCGGTCAGGCCATCCAGCTCCCGCAGGTCCGCGTAGACCGCGTCGGGATGGACCGTGTTGTGGTCCCTGCCATAGGCGTCCCAGGGCTCGCCCAGCAGCCGGTCCGTGAAATTCAAGAGCAAAACCAGGCCAAAAGCCACCGCGCCGCAGCGGGCCAGCCATTTTTGACGCCGGTAAGGCCGGGGACGCTCCAGCGGGATCCCCGTTTTCAGGTGCCGCATCAGCCGGAATATTGTTTTCAGCTCATAGACCATCCAGGCAAGCAAAAGCAGGATGATGGCACAGCGGAAAAGCTCCTCTCCCGGCACGCCGCGGCGCACCGTGCTCCACAGGGGCGTTTCCGAGAAGCCCCAAAAGCAGAGCATCAATCCCAAACATAGGATGAGAAGTCCGCCCAAAAACGCATTGGTCCAAACCACGTTTCGCTTCAGCCGCCGGTAGCCCTCCACCTGCACCACCGGGTCTGTCTCCAGCTCCGGGGCTTCCGGGTCGTCACAGCGCCAGACATGATAGAGCCCGCCCAGCGTGGTCACATACTCCCAGCCCAGCTCCCGGTACAGCTCCACCTGTTCCACAGGCGGAGCCTTTTCCTTCTTCCCCCTG
>JAGBEM010000001.1 GCA_017936985.1 Oscillospiraceae bacterium | reverse complement strand
CTGAACACCGATGTTCATCAGCTCTGCGCCGTCCAGTGCACTGCGTCCGTGTTCCGGGTCGCCGGCAGCGTGGGAAGCGACGCCGGTGAAGGTGTATTCTACCTGGATACTGGCGGCGTTGGAGCCGGTGGTGACTTCGTTGGTGTCACCGGGATGCCAGCACAGGGCGGCATCCAGATCCCGGAACATTCCGTCCCGAGCCATAAAGGTTTTTCCAGCGCAGCCCTCTTCGCCGGGGCAGCCGTAAAACACCACCGTGCCGGAGAGGTTACCCTGGCGAATCTGCTCTTTGATGGCAATGGCGGCACCAAGGGAAGCAGCACCCAACAGATTGTGACCGCAGCCGTGACCGCTGCCGCCAGGGATCAACCACTTCTTTTCTGTGATGCCGGGTTGCTGGGACAGGCCGGACAAAGCATCAAATTCGCCCAAAATACCGATGACCGGCTTGCCGGTGCCGTAGCGTCCCAAAAAGGCAGTGGGCATACCGCAAAGGTTATTCTCCACTGTAAAACCTTCTTCTTCCAGCAGCTTGACATATGCCGCCGCGGAGCGGTGCTCCTGCATGGAAAGCTCAGCATATTCCCAAATGGTATCGCTGAGGCCGGTGAGGATCGGGGCTTTTTCTTCTATTGTTTTGCAAAGGATTTGCTTGTCCATAAGATCACGACCTTTATAAAAAATGTGTCATTGTGAACCGGCGGCACCGGTTCACAATGACACCGTAGTATTAAAGAACCTTCTTCAGGAAGTCCTGGAGTCTGGGGTGGGTGGGGTGGTTGAAGAATTCGTCGGGGGTGTTTTGCTCCAAGATGTTACCGTCAGCGATGAACAGCACCCGGTCGGAAACCTCCTGGGCGAAACGCATCTCGTGGGTGACGATAACGCTTGTCATACCGGTGGACACCAGGCCCTTGATAACGTCCAGAACTTCGCCGACCATTTCCGGGTCCAGAGCGGAGGTGGGCTCGTCAAAGAGCATCACATCCGGCTCCATGGCCAGAGCCCGGACAATGGCAAGACGCTGCTTCTGACCACCGGACAGGTTGCCGGGCATTTCGTTCAGCTTCTCGATCAAACCAACCCGGTTCAGAAGCTCCTTTGCCATTTCGCTGGCTTCAGCGGCAGATTTCTTTTTCAGCATTTTGGGAGCCAGAGTGATGTTTTCTTCTACGGTCAGGTGGGGGAAAACGTTGAACTGCTGGAACACCATGCCCATCTTCTGCCGGTGGATGTCGATGTCGATTTTGGCAGGCTTGGGCATATCGCCATTCTTGATGGCCTGCTTTTCTTCCTTGGTCAGATTGCCGGTGATCTCAGTGCCTTCAAAATAGATTTTACCCTTTTCCGGCTTTTCCAGCAGGTTCAGACACCGCAGGAAGGTACTCTTGCCGCCGCCGGAGGGGCCGATGATGGACACGACCTCACCTTTGTGAATGGTTTCATTGACACCGGTGAGTACGTGCAGATCACCGAAACTCTTATGCAAATCAACTGTTTTGATCATTTCCATTACTTTTCACCGATCCTTCCGCCAGTCATGAGGGCTCTTTTGCGGTTAATGTTGTGTTTTTTGTAGCTATTGGGATTTGCCATTCTCTTTTCAAACCAGCCTACCAGCTTGCTCAGCGGGAAGGTGATACACAGATAGATGGTACCAACAATAAACAGGGATTCCAGCTGCAGGTAGGTTGCGCCGGCTACGATCTTGTGGGAAGTCATCAGATCACCGATAAAGAAGGTGGAGGCAAGGGAGGTCTCTTTCAAGATCATGATAAATTCGTTGCCCAGTGCCGGCAGAATGTTGCGTACTGCCTGGGGCAGAATGATGCGCAGCATGGTTTGTCCCTGGCTCATACCCAGGCTTCTGGCGGCTTCTGTCTGTCCCTTATCCACAGCCTGAATGCCGGAACGGATCACTTCGGATACATAGGCGGCGGAGTTAACGCACAGGGAAATGGCTACCCAGGTAAAACTGGTGAAATTCAGCACCGGGAGCAATTCCGGCAGAATAAAGTAGAACACATAGATCTGCAGCAGGATCGGGGTGCCGCGGATGACTTCGATATAGACCGAAGCGATAAAACGGACCAGCTTAAACCGGGACATCTTCAGCATTGCCACCAGTGCGCCCAGAATCGTACCCATCAGCACGGCGATGACCGTCAGGATCATGGTGTTTTTGACGCCCTCCAGCAGGTAAACCTGCCAGTATTTACCGAGCAGTTCAATGATGTTTTCAAACATCAGCTTAAAATCCATAGGAAATTTCCTTTCTTAAATCACAAGCAGGGCCGACAGCCGATGGCTGTCGGTCCTGGATATAGGTGGATTTAGCCTTCGTCGCCAGTGGGGATGATGGGATTGCCTTCCGCGTCGTAGGACTGGTCAACACCGGCGGTGTTCAGAGCTTCCTCGTACCAGGTCTCGTACAGACCGGCGGCCTTAGCCTTGGCTAGGATCTCATTGACCTTGGCGGTCAGATCGTCATTGCCCTTCTGCAGGAGGATCAGGTTGTTGGCTTCCTTCTCGTCAACGACGAACTGGAAACCGGACATGATCACTTCGGGGTTGTTATTGATCAGAGCGTTGGCGTTGCCAATCGCAACGGCCATGACCTGGAAGTCGCCCTTCTTCAGCTGCTGCAGGCCGGTATTGATGTCGGTGTAGAGAACCAGCTCGCTGTCGGGCAGCTGTGCTTTAGCCAGGCTTTCCTGCAGGGATGCACCCTGGGCACCGACCTTAACACCCTTCAGGGACTCGGTGGTGGTGTACTTGCCGGCGTTTTCTTTCAGAGTGATGAGAACCTGCTCAGTCTCGTTTTCGCCTGCGTAGTAGTAATCGGACAGATTGTACTTCTCTTCGCGCTCAGCGGTCCAGGAGTAACCAGAGATGGACATATCTACCTTGCCGGAGTAAACGGCGGCCTGGCAGGCATCGAAGTCCATAGGCATGATCTCCAGGGTCATACCCAGCTCGTCGGCGATGTACTTTGCCAGAGAAACGTCAAAGCCAACGAACTTATCCTGGCCGGTCTTGGTGGGGTCGACAAATTCCATGGGGGAGAAGTCGGGGGACATAGCCACTTTCAGTACGGGCTTGTCGCTGTTGGCGGAGGGCTGGCAGCCTGCAAACAGGCTCAGTGTCATAAGTACAGCCATGATCAAAGCAAACAGTTTTTTCATTTTCATTTACTCCTTTTCATACACCGGGTCGGGGTGTGTTGTTGATGAATGCATTATAGCGCGAATATTATACATAGTCAACTGTTGTTACATACAATGTTATCAGCTGTATACAGGATATAGCATGGTCAATATCAACAAAAATGGGGATAACTTATGTATAAATGCATAAAAGGTCATATTTAATACAATGCATAAATGAATACAAATAATGCATAAATGAAACCCCTCCCCAAACAAAGGGGAGGGCGGATGGTCAGATACAGCAAGCGAGATCCTTGATGACTTCACCGGCCATAATCAGGCCTGCAGTGCCGGGGACGAAGGCAGTGGAACCGGGCAGGCTGCGCCGGGAAGATCCTTCGGGAATCGGCTCGGCAGGATCTGCGTCCGGCGTAAGTGGCAGTTCTTCAGAATAGACAACCTTGACACCCCGGATGCCCCGTTTGGCACATTCCTTGCGCATGATCCGGGCCAGAGCGCAGCCGGAAGTCTTGGAAATGTCCGCTACCCGGAAAGCGGTAGGATCCAGCTTGTTGCCGGTACCCATGCAGCTGATGACAGGAACGCCTGCTTCTTTAGCCTGCTGGATCAGCGCCAGCTTGCCGGTAACGGTGTCGATGGCGTCGATGACATAATCATACTGAGAAAAGTCAAACAGTTGAGCCGTTTCCGGCAGGTAAAATACTTTGTATGTGGTTATCCGGATCGTAGGATCAATGGAGCGGATCCGGTTTGCGGCCACATCTACCTTATACTGGCCGACGGTTTCGTGGGTGGCAAGGAGCTGGCGGTTCAAATTCGTCAAACTGACAGTATCATTATCGATCAGATCCAGTGCGCCGATACCGCTACGAGCCAGCGCTTCTGCGGTATAACCGCCCACACCGCCCAGACCGAACAGCGCCACCCGGGCGTTGCGCAGCCGCTCTATGCCGTCATCGCCCAGCAAAAGCCGGGTACGGGAATACTGATCTGCCATAGGTAGGCTCCTTTCTGCGTTTTTGCCATCATAGCATAAAACCGCCGGGGCTGTCAATGACGAACCCCGGCGGATATTGTGGGAAGATATTGCAAATCATTAAATGTAGCGTATTGTGATCTGGCCAAAGGAGACATCGCAATCCATTGAGATGGTGCCGACGGGGTCGGCATCCGGTGTTCCTGATGTAGAGATGGACGCAAAGGTAGTATCGGAATCGGGGAGAACACGATATCGGGAAGGAACCAGAACCGTTACCTCGCCAAAGGAGCAATCGACTTCGATCCGGCAATGGTCGGTGATCGTTTCACAACCGCTCAGGTCAACGATGAAATTACCAAAGGAACAATCGATCTCACCGCTTCCCAGCACCGGCATCATGATGTCCTGCCGGCCGTCACCGAAGGCCATATCACATTCAAAATGTTCGCCTTCCGTGATGTAGGAATTCTTCGGCGTTTTGTCGGCTACGGGTTGCCCGTTGCGCTTGACATAGAAACGGGCTTTTTTGGGCTTGCGCAGGGCATCTGCCAGCAGGCTTAGGCCAAAAAGGACCACGATGATCGGGAAAACCATATCGCCCAGATCAAAGTTGACCACATTCAGGTTGTCCAGCAGGAAATAGCCGCCAAACAGGATGCTGCCGATGCTGAAGAAAGAAAACTTTTCTAAAATGCCTTGAATACCGAAAACCAGCAGCGCGGTGGGCCAGAGAATGGACCAGAAGGATACATTCCAGTTGAGCACCTCGGACAACAGGGCAAGCGAGCCTACGGCAAGAACCAGCAGGGCAAAGAATACTGCACCCCGGCGGCCGGCATCGTACTTAAATTCCCAGCGACCCTTTTGGAGATGGATGCCGTCATTCTCGTCTTCTTCGGTGGGCTCGTCATCAATGATCTGGGCCTGGTGGACGGGCTCTGCCTGGTGTCCAAGAAGTTCGTCTGTCGTAATACCGAAGATCTGTGCCAATTTGGGCAGCATATTGATATCAGGGCAGGATTGATCATTTTCCCATTTGCTCACAGCCTGCGCTGTAACGCCCAGAGCGTCAGCCAGGTCGTTCTGTGTCATGCCCAGATTTTTCCGGCAGAGCATGATCCGTTTTCCCAATGTCTGTTCCATAGGATGACCTCCTTTGTGTTTCTGGCTATATCATGCCATAAAATGCGGAAAAAAGCTATCAATCATTTGTTAATTTTAGAAAATTTTTCTGTCAACAGCCGGTTGAAGAACGCTCAACCGATGGTTGTGTGGTAATTTTCTTGCATTGGCGGCGGTTTTGCGGTATGATAAGCAAAAAGGAGGCGGTACTGTGCAGCTGCTGATCAAACAGAGGATCTTTACCATCACGGATCATTACTATGTCTATGATGAGACCGGTGAAATTCGCTATGAGGTGGAGGATGAACTGTTCCGGCTGGGACATCAGATCCATGTCTACGACAAGCGCACCGGACGGGAAGTGGGCTCAATCCATCAGAGGTTTTTTACACTGATGCCGGAGTTTGAGATCGTTATCGACGGACGGGTCATGGGCACCATCCGGAAGAAGATATCCTTCTTTACCCCTCAGTATGAAGTGGATTACCGGGGATGGCATGTGGAAGGCAATCTGATGGGTTGGGATTATCAGGTGATGCGGGGCGATATGGAAGTCATGACCATATCCAAGGAGCTGTTTAACTGGAGCGATACATACAGCCTGCGCTATGACAATCCGGCAGATGAGATTCCCGGACTGCTGTTGGTCATTGCCATCGATGCCGTCAACTGCGACAGAAATAAATAGGAGAAGAACATGGAAAAGATCACGAGTTTTACTATCGATCATATTAAATTACAGCCCGGTCTGTATGTATCCCGGAAGGATCAGGCCGGCACCCAGACCATTACCACTTTTGATCTGCGGCTGACCAGCCCCAACGAAGAGCCGGTAATGAACACCGCGGAGATGCACACCATCGAGCATCTGGCGGCAACTTACCTGCGCAATGAACCGGACTGGAAAGAAAAGGTTCTGTATTTTGGTCCCATGGGCTGCCGGACAGGTTTTTATCTGCTGCTGATCGGGGATCATACATCCCAGGATGTGGTAGAATTGGTAAAGGGCTGCTTCCGGTTTGTGGAGAGCTTTGCCGGGGAAGTGCCCGGTGCCAGTGCCAAGGACTGCGGAAATTATCTGGATATGAACCTACCTATGGCAAATTACTGGGGCAAGCGGTATGCTGATCTGTTGGAAAACATTACGGAAGACCGCTTGGTCTACCCGGAGTAAGGAGAAGAAAATGATCAAACTGGGAATTATCGGCGCTATGGCGGTGGAAGTGGAAGCGCTGAAGAACGCCATGGAAAATATGACCGTTACCACCCGGACGGGCATGAAATTTTACGAAGGTAAGCTGGAGGGGCTGGATGCGGTGGTTGTGCAGTGCGGCGTGGGTAAGGTCAACGCTGCTATGTGCGCTCAGATCTTGTGCGACTGCTTTGGCGTCACCCATATGGTGAACACCGGCATTGCAGGCTCGCTGTGCGCGGAGCTGGACATTGCCGATCTGGTTATCAGCAAGGATGCGATCCACCACGATTTTGACCTGCATTTTTGGGGCCGGCCCATCGGACAGGTGCCCGGTATGGATGTGACGGCTTTTCCTGCGGATGCAAAAATGATAGAGCATGCCTTCGCCGCGGCGGAAGCAGTCAACCCCGGTCACACAAAGATCGGCACAGTGGCAAGCGGCGATCAGTTTATCTGCAGCAGTGAACAGAAGCAGAAGATCATTGCCGATACCCAGGCGGTCTGTGCCGAGATGGAGGGGGCGTCCATTGCCCATGTGGCATACCGCAACGGTGTTCCGTTTGTGATCATCCGGGCCATTTCCGACAAAGCCGATGACAGTGCGGAAATGGACTATCCTACCTTTGAAGCCTTGGCGGCGCAGCGGTGCGCCCAGGTGACTATGGAGCTGGCAAAGCGGCTGGTATCATAAAAATGAGGGCGCGTGATTGTTCACGCGCCCGTTTCTTATCCGCAATCGCCGGTGCGGCAGTTATCGTTGTCGCAGCTGTCGCAGCCGTTGGATGCGAACTGGGTGGCAGGGAAGGGGATACGGCTGAACATCTCGCAGGGATCCTCGGTGCAGCCGGGAGTGTCGCAGCATTCCTTGGTGGGGATGGCGTAGTCCAGTACGGGAACGATCAGCTGGGCATCCCGTTCCAAACGGACAATGGAGAACTGCCCCAATGTAACGAACAGACGGCGGCGCTCCCCGCTGAGCACCAGGGTGTCATCAAACAGATTCCGGATAGCATCGGGAATCTGCAGCGCCAGCTCATCCTTGCAACGGCAGTCGCAGACTTCCCGGACCTTGGAGCTGAGCACCATGGGTTCCAGCACTTCCACCACGGCGGTGGGGCGGTTGGCAGAGTAACGGGTCATTCCGTCCGGTCCGCAGAGCCGGGTGTCGCTGCGGTAGATGTGGGCCCGGCTGTCCTCGCCGCACAGAACAGCACGTTTTGTGAATACGGCCAGACCGTACAGGGCTGCCGGACGACCGGCGCCGACGGTGGCATCTGCCAAAATGCGATAGTAGAAAGTGACATCGATGCAATAGTGATTGCGGTCGAAAGCCACGGGCTCTACATCGATATATGTGTACAGAAGTTCTGCGCAGCGTACCCGGGCGCTGGCGCAGGTGTCCAGAATATTCTGCGAGCCCTGGGTCAGGTAGACCCGCAGATCCTCAATGCAGTCTTTGTCCCGGCAGCTGTCCGTGATTTTTCTGGTGTGGATGGACATGGCCTGCTGGCAGTCGTTGCCTTGCAGAGTGTCCCTGAATTGGTCAGACATAGTGGATACCTCCCGTAATGATGTAGGGATAAGCAAATGCTTACAGGACAGTTTATGCGGCGAAACCGTTTAAGTGCAGGAGAAGGTGATCCATATGTCGAAAAAAATGCCGCCCGGGAAGGGCGGCGTTTTGGTTAGTTGAACTTATATCTGGTCTCGGAGTGGTAGCGCTGGCCGGCTTTGGCGATGGGCTGCTTCCAATCGGGGTGATTGATGCAGTCGGGGTAGAACTGGGTTTCCAGGCAGATACCGCCACGGTGACAGTAGGAAACGCCGTCCTTGCCGATTTCGCCCTCCAGGAAGTTGCCGGAATAGAACTGGATGCCGCAGCAATCGGTGGAGACTGCCATGGTGCGGCCGGAGTCCTTGTCGGAAAGGATGGCACAGGGGTCCGTAAAGACCTCGAAATTGTGGTCATAGCCGCCCTGGAGCTTCAGTGCGTCATAATCCGCATTAATATCTCTGCCGATGGGTTTGGGCTGCCGGAAGTCCATGGGCGAGCCTTCCACACTGCGGTTTTCACCGGTGGGGATAGATGCGGCATCACAGACGGTAAAGTGCCGGGCAGGCATGGAAAGGATCTGGTCCATAGCCTTTTCGGGATGCTTATGACCGGCCAGATTGAAATAGGTGTGGTTTGTCATATTGAAGACAGTATCCTTGTCGCAGATGCCGTCATAGAAGATAGCCAGAGTGCCGGGGGCTTCCAGCGTATAAGTCACATGGATCTCGGCGTTGCCGGGGAAGCCCTGATCGCCGTCGGGGCTCAGAAGCCGCAGACGGATGCTGTTTTCTTCGTGCTTGACCACTTCCCACAGCCGGTTCTTATAAGGGTCAAAGCCGCTGTGCAGATTGTGACAGCCGTTATCGTTGGGGTCCATGGTATAGACTTTGCCGTTGAGCGTAAAAGTGGCATTGCCGACTCGGTTTGCGTTACGGCCTACGGTAGCACCAAAGTAGGTGGTGCTTTTGGTGTATGCATCGGGGGAGTCGAAGCCAAGGATCACGTCGTCCATATTGCCTTGCGCATCGGGAACAAACAGCTTTACCAGAGTGGCACCGTGGTCAGAAATTTCAGCGGTCAAGCCACCGCCGGTGATGGTATAAAGGTGCGCGACCTGTCCATCGGCACGGGTAGCGAATACTTTTTTCATGTTAGCTTTCCTTTCTTGGGGGATGGGTAGATATTTTGAAAGTATTATACTATATGTGTTCGCGGTTTTCAAACAATTCTTTTATTTTGTCCTTAATTTTTTCTTCTTAGCCACTGCGCATGGAAAATTGCGGTTGCCAAACCGGGAAAAATCGGTTAAACTAAAGAAAACAGTCAGGGAGGGAAGAAAATGCGCACTTTGCCGGACAAAGAAACCATGGAACAGATCGCGGAATTGTTCAAAGCCTTTGGTGATCCTACCAGAGTGCATATTCTTTCCTTGCTGCTGCAGCAGGAAATGTGCGTCAATGATATAGCTGAAGCGGTGGCTATTTCCCAAAGTGCCATTTCCCATCAGCTGCGGATCCTGAAGCAGATGCACTTGATCAAGTTTCGCCGGGAGGGAAAAAATATCCTGTACTCTCTTGCGGACGATCACGTGCGGACGATTTTGCAAATGGGCTTGGAACATGTAATGGAATAAAGGAAACTGTCATTGCAAAGCTGCAATGACAGTTTTTTGTCGAGCGGTTTTTCCGGGCAGATAAAAGTGCGGCGAGGTTTCCCTTGAATCGGTCAGGATACTTCCTTTATAATGCGCTCACCAGTGCAAATGAGGGTGGAATGGCGAAATGGGAAACAAGCTGTGGGTCGTGTTGGCGGTTGCCATCGGGATCGCGCTGACAGTGTCGACGGGACAAGGGCGGGAACGGGAAAGTTTGGCAAGCTTTTCGCCCGGCATCGAACAAATCGCGCCGACCTGGCAGGAAACGATACCGCTGCAATGCAATGCGCTTCCGTGCGTTTTGGACAGTGGCCTGGTGGCGGAGAAGCTGATGGAATATGAAGGCCCCTTTGTGGAGGATACCACAAACGAGCCGGTGTCCGGTGTCGCAGCGCTGATGCTATATAATTCCGGCAGCAGGGATATTTCCTTCGGTATGGTGGCGGTAGATCAGGGGGAACAGGTGCTGCACTTTTTCATAACCTGGCTGCCCGCAGGGGAAAGGGCGCTGGTGCTGGAGCATGAACGGACGGCGTATTCCAAGGCTTCGGTTACAGGATGCCGAAGCGAAGGTTTGCGGTGGGAGAATTTTTACTCTGTGGATGGTGCTATTCATGTTTCGCAAAGCGGCCACAGGGAATTGACAGCAACAAACTGCTGTGCCCGGACTGTCAGTGGCATTCGTCTGCGATATAAGATGTATCAAGAAGATGGGGATTATTATTTAGGCGGCATTACTTACAGCGCCTTTGTTGGCATGCTGCTGCCGGGGGAAAGCCGGGGCGTAAGCCCGTCGCATCATACCGCCGGTACTGTCAAGGTGGTGGCGGTACTGACGCAGTAGGACTTTCAAAACCGCACAAAAAGGACGCGTCGCAAGACGCGTCCTTTTGCTATGTCATTTAAGAAATACAATCCACTACGGTATGCTCCAGTTTCAGACCATCGCAGTATGCATCCAGATACCGGGCAAAGCCCTCGGCATCTGCAGCATCAGGCTGGGTGGTGACAGCTTGTGCATTTGCAAATACTTCGTTTTGCAGGAAGTCTTCCAGAGACATTTCGTCTTTTTTCATCATATAAGCTGCCAGCAGCGCCATGCCGTAGGGGCCGCCTTCGCCGGCGGTGGTCATGACGGTTACCGGGGAGTGCATAGCGGCAGCCAGATACCGGGCGGCCACACCGGGGGTCTTGAACAGACCGCCGTGGCCAGTCAGTTGCTTGATCTGCACCTTTTCGTTCCACAGAATTCGCATACCCACTGCGGTGGATGCAATGATGCCGTAGATTTGGGAACGCATGAAGTTGGCAAGGGTGAGCTTGCTGTCTTTTCTGCGGACCAGCAGAGGACGGGCATCATTCAGACCGGTGATAGGTTCGCCGGACACATAGTTGTAAAGCAGCACATCGTCACAGTCTGTATCGCCTTCCAAACTCTTGCGGAACAGTTTGCCGTAAAGATCGTCTGCATTTGCGCCCATGGTGTCCATAAGCTCCTGAAACATCCGCATCCAAGCGTCCAGCTCGGAAGCGCCGTTGTTGCAGTGGACCATTGCTACAGGCAGACCGCTGGGGGTGGTGACCATGTCGATGTCCTTATAGAGCTTGCTCAAAGACTTTTCCAGGACCACCATGGCAAAAATGGAAGTGCCGGCAGATACATTACCGGTGCAGGCACCAACGGAATTGGTGGCTACCATACCGGTACCGGCGTCGCCTTCGGGAGGTGCCATGGGAATACCGGACTGGAAAGTACCGGTGGGATCCAGCAGTCTGGCACCGGCTTCAGTCAAAGCACCGGCATTTTGACCTGCGGTAAGCACCTTGGGCAAAATGTCGCGGATCTTCCAGCCATAGCCACGATCTGCGATGAGGGTATCGAACTTGTCCAGCATGGCACTGTTAAAGTCCATGGTATTGGAATCAATGGGAAGCATACCGGAGGCTTCGCCGATACCCATGACCTTTTCACCGCTGAGTAGGTAATGAATATAGCCTGCCAGTGTGGTGATATGCGCGATCTGGGGCACATGATCCCGGTTTTCCAGAATCGCCTGGTACAAATGAGCACCGCTCCAACGCAGGGGGATATTGAACTGGAACAGCTCGGTCAGAGCATCTGCAGCCTCCGCGGTGTTGGTGTTTCTCCAGGTGAGGAAAGG
>JAGBEM010000033.1 GCA_017936985.1 Oscillospiraceae bacterium | reverse complement strand
GTTGGGTGGGTCAGCTGCTGCAGCTTTCCGGGTTCAGCAGCGAGCTGGCGCAGGATGCCCTTTGTGCGTTATACGGCACTGGAACGCCGGCCTTGCCGCTGCCCCAGGGCTGGTCACGGACAGCCAGACTGGTGCTGCGTGATGCAGGACTGGAAGCAAAGCAAACAGGAAACAGGGATGTCAAGGGTGTCCACATCCTGCTTTCTCTTCTGCGCAGGGAGAAGACCGGTGCTCAGGCAATGCTGCACCTTGGGGGCATAGACCCCAATGAAGTATTCTCCAGAACCATCGATTATTTGCAATGGGAGGCGCAAATGCCAACCAAACCCAAGAAGGAGGCGGTCACTACGAAACTATTGGAGCAATTCAGTGAAGATCTGGTGCTGAAAGCATCGTCCATGGAGCCTGTCATCGGCCGGGATCGGGAGATCGATATGGTCATCGGCATCTTAAGCAGAAAGAACAAGAACAACCCGGCGCTGATCGGCGAGCCCGGCGTCGGCAAGACAGCCATTGCGGAAGGTTTAGCCCAACGGATGGCGTTGGGAAATGTGCCGCCGCAGCTGAAGGATAAACGCCTCATCAGCTTGAATATGGCAAACCTTGTGGCAGGCACCAAATACCGGGGCGAATTTGAAGAACGGCTCCGGGATGTTTTGGCAGAGATCCGCAGAAGCGGTGATGTGATCTTGTTTGTGGACGAGATGCACACCATCGTCGGTGCCGGTGCAGCAGAAGGCGCCATCGATGCAGCCAATATTTTCAAACCGGCACTGGGCAGGGGAGAGCTGCAGATGCTGGGCGCTACCACGCTGACGGAATACCGCAAGTTTATCGAAAAAGATCCGGCGCTGGACCGCCGTTTCCGTCCGGTGATGGTTGAGCAGCCGGGAGAAGATGCGGTTATGACCATCTTAAGAGGACTCAAGCCCGGACTGGAGCGCCACCACCATATGCGTATCACAGATGATGCACTGAAAGAAGCGTTGCGGCTGTCTGTTCGGTATCTGCCGGATCTGTTTCTCCCGGATAAGGCTATCGATCTTCTGGATGAGGGTGCGTCCCATGCCCGGATGGAGGAAATGCGTCAAAGCAGAGGCGGTGCAGCCCGGCAGGATTTAGAGCAGGAGCTTCACGAAGCGGTTCGGGAAAGCCGGTTTGAGCGGGCCGCAGAGCTGCGGGATAAGATGCAGAAAATGTCCGCAAGATCCTCAGAACCCAGGCGCAGCCGCTACGTGACAGCTGCAGATATTGCCTGGGCGGTCTCTGCCCGCACCGGGATCCCGGCCGGACGGCTTTCAGAAGATGAGCGGCATCGGATCCTGCGTTTGGAAGAGACGCTTTCCCAGCGCGTGGTTGGGCAGAATACGGCTGTTAAGACTGTGGCAGAAGCGGTACGCCGTGGTTATTCTGGCATCCGGGATCCCCGGCGTCCGGTGGCGTGCCTGATGTTTACAGGCCCTACCGGTGTGGGCAAGACAGAACTGTGTAGGGCTTTGGCAGAAGAAGTCTACGGCAGCCGGGATGCCATGATCCGCCTGGATATGACGGAATATATGGAAAAACAGTCCGTTTCCCGGCTCATCGGCGCACCTCCCGGTTATGTAGGCTACGAAGAGGGAGGCAAGCTGACGGAAGCGGTTCGCCGCCGCCCTTACTGCCTGGTACTTCTGGATGAACTGGAAAAGGCCCACCCGGATGTGTCCGGCATCCTGCTGCAGATCATGGAGGAGGGGGACCTGACAGATTCCACAGGCCGCCGGGTCAGCTTTAAGAATGCCATTGTGGTCATGACCTCCAATATTGGCAGCGAGGTAAAAGGTGACGGCCTGGGCTTTTCGCCCTGCGGTCATTCCGGAGAACGGGAAACTGCCTTGCGCCAGAGCTTTTCCCCGGAATTTGTGGGTCGTCTGGACAGGATCGTTTCCTTTGCACCGCTGGACAGCAAGGCGATGGAAGCAATTGCGGAGAAATATCTGCGTGAACTAGGCTACCGGCTGGAAGAACTGGGGATTAAACTGTTGCTGCCACATGGCCTGGCGGGATCTTTGTCTGCCCGATGCAAAACAAAAGACGGCGCCCGGTATCTGCGCCGGATGGTGCAGACAGAAGTGGAGGGACCCCTGGCCGAACACCTGCTCCGCTGCGGCAAGCGGCCGGCGAAAATTGAAGCGGTGCTGGAGAATGAAAAACTGAAATTCCTTTCTTGAATTATAGAACAAGTGTTCAAAAATTGAAAATATCCGGTATTTGGGAGAAAAAAGCCGAAAAAATTTGCGAAAAAAGATTGATTTTTTTGGAACGTGGGTGTATACTGTCATCAAGTGGAGTAAAAGTGTAGTAAAGTGGAGCAAAATGGAGGAGGTGAGACTAAAATGATCGGTAAGTACCCTGCAAAGCTGGACGATAAAAACCGTCTGTTCGTGCCCGCAAAACTCCGTGAGGAGCTGGGCGGCGACTTTTTCGTGACTCTGGGTGTCAACTGCGGTCATCGTTGTCTCACCGTTTACAAGGCTGCTGACTGGCAGACCCTCAGCGAAAACTACAATGCGTTGCCCATCTCCCAAAGAGGTGCAGCCACTAGCCTGATTTTCATGAATGCTGCCGAATGTGAGCCGGATAAACAGTTCCGCTTCACACTGACACAGTTCCTGCTGGAGTATGCAGGCATTAAAAAAGAAGTTATGGTCGTTGGCCGCGCCGGCCAGGCAGAGATCTGGGACAGCGAAGAGTTCGCGGCCTTCGAAGCTGAGAACCTCACACCTGAAAAGCTGCTGGCTTCTCTGGAGGCGATCGGTCTATGAGCGAGTTTCATCACATTTCCGTACTGTTAAATGAGTGCCTTGAGGGTCTTGCCATCAAGCCCGACGGCATTTATGTGGACGGCACCCTGGGTGGTGCCGGTCACTCCACCCAGATCGCCAAGCGACTGACCACCGGCCGCCTCATCGGTATTGACCGTGACCCGGTAGCGCTGAAAGCAGCAGGGGAGCGGCTGAAGGAATTTGGCGACAAGGTGACCTTGGTCCATTCCAATTTTTGCCGCATCAGTGAAGTTTTGAACGAACTGAACATTGCGGCTGTGGATGGCATTTTGCTGGATCTGGGCGTTTCCTCACCTCAGTTGGATGACGGTCAGCGTGGCTTTTCCTATATGGTGGATGCGCCGCTGGATATGCGCATGAATAATGGTGATGCCCTGACCGCAGAGACCATCGTCAATACCTGGTCCTATGAGCAACTGCGGCGGATCCTCTTCGATTACGGCGAAGAGCGTTACGCCCCTCAGATCGCGGCAGCCATCTGCCACCGCCGGGAAGAAAATCCGATCCACACCACCTTGGAACTGGTGGATGTGATCCGAAGTGCCATGCCTGCAGCAGCATTGAGAGAAAAGCAGCACCCGGCAAAGCGCAGCTTCCAGGCGATCCGCATTGCAGTCAACGATGAACTTGGTGCAGTCCGTGAGGTCATGGACGCAGCGATCCCCAGATTGAAAAAAGGCGGCAGACTCGCGATCATCACATTCCATTCTCTGGAAGACCGGATCGTGAAAAACGGCATGGCAGAAGCATCCAAAGGCTGCACCTGTCCGCCCAGCTTCCCGGTTTGCGTCTGTGGAAAAACACCGGAAGTAAAGCTCATTAACCGCAAGCCCATTACGGCAAGTGAAGAAGAGTTAACCGAAAACCCTCGTTCCCGCAGCGCGAAGCTCCGCGTCTGTGAGAAACTAAAATAAAGACAAAAAGAGGAGAGAGCGTTATGGCAAGCCAGACTGAAGTCAGATATATCAATGCATATGTTTCCGGCAATATCGCATATATGGCGCAGCCGAAGCCTGTGCGGAAGAAGACTGCCGTAATGCCCCGCTTCCGGGCAAAGAAAGAATTGGTCATCGCGGTTGACCCTGTGGCGATCTTCGGTATCGTTGTGGCAGTGGCTATGGTCGTCATGCTGTTGACCGGCTTTATGACCCTGAGTCAGGCCAATGAAGAAGCCCGGCAGATGGAAGAATATGTAACTTCGCTGCAGGAGCAGAATGTGTCCTTGCAGAGTACATATGACTCCGGCTATGACTTGGAGCAGATCCGCCAGATCGCCTTGACTATGGGCATGGTCAGCGTGGACGAAGTGCCGCACATCAACATGGAGGTCACCGTACCTCAGGAAGAAGCAGAACCCACAGCCTGGGAGAATTTCTGCACCTTCTTAACGGGATTGTTTGCATAAAGGCTGTCCCGGCCAATATGATTAGGATAGCAGCTGCAATGGGCAGTAAGGGATTCCCTTGCTGCCCATTGATGGTATGCAGCCTAATTGGAAAGGCCGGTGACATATGGCAAAATCAAAACGCAAACAGGTGTATTCCCGGATTCGGGGGGATACCGGCCATCATTACAGGATCCTGGCGGTGATGCTGATCCTGGGGATCGCCGCATTTGTGCCTGTCGGGGCACAGCTGTATTCTCTGATGGTCGGTCAGTACGACTATTATTCCCAGCTTGCCCTGCGGAATCAGACCCGGACCACCACTGTTACAGCAGACAGGGGCACCATCTACGACCGGAACATGAATATCCTGGCTATTTCCCAAAGTGTGGAAAATGTTTACCTGGATCCCCATGAACTGAAGCAGTCCAAGGCAGATGTGGCAGCCATTTCCCAAACCCTTGGAAAGATACTGGAGCTGGATCCTGCTTGGATCACTGAGCAGGCCAAGGACACATCCATGCGCTATAAACAGATCGCTGCCCGGATCAGTGAAGATACTGCGGCGCAGATCCGCAGCTACATCAATGAAAACGGCATTTCCGGTATCCACATGGAGCCAAACTCCCAGCGCTATTACCCAGGCGGTACTTTAGCGGCCCAGGTCATCGGCTTTACCAACGCCTCCAATACCGGCTCTGAAGGCATTGAAGCGGCCTACAACAGCTATCTGGAGGGAACAGCCGGTAAGGTTATCACCACCAAGGGCAACAATGAGATGGATATGCCCTATTCCTACGAAAAATATGTGGCATCCCGGCCTGGCTGCAGTGTGATCCTGACCATGGACACCACAGTGCAGGCTTGCCTGGAAAAACAGATGCAAAATGCCATTGACCGCTATGCTGTGCAAAACGGCGCTTTTGGCATGGTCATGAACGCCAAAACCGGAGAGATCCTGGCTATGGCGACTTTGGGGAATTATGACCCCAACAATTACCTGGAAATTACCGATCATGAGGCTCTGTCCGAGATTGAGCGACTGAAAAATACTTACCTTTCCTATCCGCAGGACAGTGATGCCTATCAAAAAGGTCTTGTGGCCTATAAAGAAGCACTGACCGCAGCCCGGCTGAAGCAGTGGCGAAACCGGGTCCTGTCCGATGGCTATGAGCCTGGCTCTACCTTTAAGGTGCTGACCATGGCGGCAGCGCTGGACTGCGGTGCCATCGATCTTAATACATCTTTCCACTGCTCCGGTTCGGAGCAGATCCCCGGCAGAGCGCAGCGTCTGCATTGCTGGCGATCCACAGGCCACGGCTCGGAGCAGACGCCCCAGGCACTGCAGAACTCTTGTAACATCGCCTTTGCCCATATCGCATTAAAGCTGGGCGGTGAACGGTTTTATGAGTACATCGAAAAATTCGGTGTTACAGAAAAAACAGGCATCGACCTGGCAGGGGAGAGCAAAGGCGTTTTCTTTAGCAAAGAACTGGTTACGGATACCGATAAATGGGGCACAGCCTCCTTGACCTCCGGTTCTTTCGGTCAAACCTTTAAGCTGACACCGCTGCAGTTGGTTCGTGCCATCGCTTCTGTTGTCAACGGTGGCTATCTAATGGAGCCGTATATTGTTTCCGAGGTTGTGGATGCCGATGGCAACACAGTCTTAAAACAGGAACCCACTGTGATCCGCCAGACCATCAGTGGGGAAACTTCCAAGACCATGTGCCAGCTGATCGAGTCCGTCGTTACCGACGGAACGGCAAAAAATGCCTCTGTTGCCGGATATTCCATAGGGGGAAAGACCGGTACCAGCGAAAAAATCGACGTTTTTGACGAGAATGGCCAGCGCGTTCTGGATAAAATCGTATCATTTGTGGGGATTGCGCCGATGGACGATCCGGAGTATATTGTATTGGTGGCGCTGGACACTCCGTCCCGGTCTACGGGTCTGTATATTTCCGGTGGCGTGATGGCTGCCCCTACCGTAGGCGCGGTGATGGCGGACATTCTCCCATACCTGGGGGTAAAGCAGTCCTTTTCAGAAGAGGACATCGCCGGAAAGACAGTCGTCATGGAAAACTTAACCGGCATGACCGCCAAGGAAGCTCAGAAGGTTTTGGAGGAGCAAACCCTTACCGCCGTGCTGTCCGGCAGCGGTGAAACGGTCACCGCCCAGATCCCGGCAGCAGGACAAAGCCTGCCCGGCGGCAGTCAGGTACTGCTGTATCTGGGAGAAGAACCGTCTGAGGCTATGGTCACTGTCCCGGATTTTCTGGGCATGACCCGGCAGCAGGCCAGCGATGCAGCCGGTGCGTTGGGGCTTTACATCCTGCCAAAAGGCAATTTGGATATTTCCCCCGGGGTCACAGCTACGATTCAATCCGTCGCTGCCGGCACTCAGGTCAGCCCAGGAACTACGATACAACTGGAATTTACCGATACCAAAGCAGCCGATTAGGCGAAAGGAGTCATTATGAAATTACGGGAATTGCTGCGGGACGTTCATGTACTGGAAGCCACTGCGGATATGGAATTGGATATTCATAACGTCGTGTATGATACACGAAAGGAGATCACCCCCGGAAGCCTGTTCGTTGCTATTTCCGGGTTTGTATTTGACGGCAACAGCTACATTCATTCTGCCATGGAGCAGGGCGCGGTGGCAGTTCTTACCAGCCGAAAACCGGAGCTGGATGTACCCTACATTCTGGTGGAATCGGACCGAGCTGCCCTGGCGATGGTCGGTGCCAATTACTTCGGCAGACCTGCAGAATCAATGAAGATGATCGGCGTCACGGGAACCAACGGAAAAACATCCGTCACGCTGTTGCTGAAGCATGTTCTGGAAACTACTGCTGACGCAAAGGTGGGGTTGATCGGTACGACACAGAACATGATCGGACAACAGATCGTGCCCACGGAACGCACAACACCGGAGAGCTTTGAACTGCACAGTCTCTTTGCGCAAATGCGCGATGCCGGCTGTACCCATGTAGTCATGGAGGTTTCCTCCCATTCCATTGCGCTGGATCGTGTTTGTGGAATTCATTTTGCTGCAGCAGCCTTTACCAATCTGACAGAAGATCATTTGGATTTCCACAAGACCATGGAAAACTATTGTGACGCCAAGGCAGAGTTGTTTGCACGATGCGACAAAGCGGTTGCCAATCTGGATGATGAATGGTTCGCCCGGATGACCGCCAAGGCATCCTGTGATGTTTTGACCACCTCTGTTAAGCAGCCTGCCGGTCTGAAAGCGGAAGATCTGCAGTTGCATGCCGACGGTATCGGGTTTACTGCTGTTTATGACGGCAAACAAGTTTCCGTGCACCTGCCGATCCCCGGCAAGTTTACGGTATATAACGCATTGACAGTGCTGGGCATCGCTCTGCAGCTGGGAATTTCCTTAGAAGCAGCAGCTGATGCGCTGAAAACAGCATCTGGCGTGAAAGGCAGGGTAGAGGTGGTTCCCACTCCCGGCAAGCCTTATACGGTTTTGATCGACTTTGCCCACACCCCCGACGGTCTGGAAAATGTCCTGTCTTCCGTTCGCGGCTTCTGCAAGGGTCGGCTTATCGCAGTCTTTGGCTGCGGCGGTGACCGGGATCCCGTTAAGCGTCCCATCATGGGTAAGATCGGCGTTTCCCTTTCCGATCTTGTAGTCATTACTTCGGATAACCCCCGTACAGAGGATCCCATGGCGATCATTTCGGATATTTTGCAGGGCATCACGGATGACCTGGGCGTCTACACAGTCATAGAAGACCGGCGAAAAGCGATCCGATACGCTATGGACATTGCCGAAAAAGATGATATAATAGTACTGGCTGGTAAAGGCCATGAAACCTACCAGGAAATTTGCGGCGTTAAATACCACCTGGACGAACGGGAGGAAGTTGCTGCACACCTGGCAGAATTGAGGGAAACGAATGAGTAAAATTACTTTGGGTCAGGCTGCTGCATGGTGCGGCGGTCGCGTAGATCCCAAATATGCAGACATTGCCTTCCTG
>JAGBEM010000032.1 GCA_017936985.1 Oscillospiraceae bacterium | reverse complement strand
GACCTGCCATGATCCATACGACGCCCTGTGCGCCAGCAGCGCCCCAAAACAGCAGGTAACCTGCCATGCTTCCTGCGGAGAGCAGCAGCGCCGGCCAGCCGGACAGAGCCAAAAGCACACCTAGTGCGATGGGTTGCGGCCTATGGGAAAGACTTGCGGCGGAGAGAAACAGACCTGCCAAAAACCAACCGGTGGTCTGCAGCAGTGTATGTACCCGGGGATCCAGCATCCATCGCCGCAGCAACCGCCGCCAACGGCGCACATAGACCCCAATGGAAACTATCATTTGTACCACGATCCTTTCAAATTCTATATGCAAATCCTATCACGGCGGCAGGTGCGCTTTTTGTCGGAAACCGTTTGGGTAGAAAGTTTCTTGCATATCCGGCATCGGGGGTGTATAATATGATAAAATACAGACTGCGTGGAGGGCGCTATGGGTAAGGAATTTGAACTGAAATATGCGGCGACCCCTGCCCAGCAGCAGGCGCTGATGGAGGGGTTTGGTGATTTTACGGAGATTGCCATGGAAACCACCTATTATGACACCGCGGACGGGGCTTTTGCGGAGCAAAAGCTGACTCTGCGTCGGCGGCTGGAGAATGGCGTGTCCGTTTGCACGCTGAAAGCGCCGGCAGGTGTCAACAGCCGCCGGGAATGGGAGACGCAGGCGCAAAGCATTGAGGCGGCAATTCCTGCGTTATGTAAACTTAGCGGGTGGGAAGAGCCTGGACTTTTGGCGGCAAAAGGACTGATTCCGGTTTGCGGCGCCCGGTTTACCCGGCTGGCGAAGACGGTGGAATTGGTGGCTTGCACGGTGGAGATCGCTGTGGACAGGGGCGTATTGGTAGCTGGTGAGAAGCAGATTCCTCTGTGTGAAATCGAGGTAGAACTCAAAGACGGCAGCGAAGAGGCTGTGACAGCCATTGCCGGGTATCTGGCCCATCAGTATGGACTTGTGCCGGAGCCGAAGAGTAAGTTCCGCCGAGCGTTGGAATTGGCCCGGAGATAAACTGGGAATTTATGGAGCAGGAAAATGTGTTACTTTCTTGTTTCCGAACAAGAAAGTAACCAAAGAAGTCGGCTTAAGAGGCGCTGGAGTCGCGCTCCCGCACGCCAAATGCGCCCTCTTAAGAATCTCCCGCGGCGCACTGACGGCAATTGCCGAAATAAGAAAAGAACATAGTTAGATACGTGCGCTTGCCAAACTGAAATTTGAAACAATACAGGAGAAACGAAATGGCGTTTGAAGGGTTATTTCAGAAATATGACAAGCTGGTGCTGTTTGACACGGAGACCACAGGACTGCAATTTTCCCGGGATGAGATCATCGAATTTGCGGCGGTGGTGGTAGAAAGTGTAGGCGGCGCGGCCCAAGTGACGCAGCAGTACGATGAACTGGTGTCTTTGAGCCCCGGTGGCTTTATTCCGCCCAAGATCCAGCAGCTTACCGGTATTTCCAACGAGGATGTTCGGGAAAAAGGCGTTGCCAAGACCCGGGTTTGTCGGGATATCAGCGAAATGTTCGCTGGCAACAGTCTGCTGATCGCCTACAATGCCCATTTTGATCTGAGCTTTTTGTATTATATGCTGCTGCGGGATGGGGATCCCATGATCCTCAAGGGCAAGGACAAGTTGGATCTTTTGACGGTTTACAAAGACCGGCGGAGTTTCCCCCACAAGCTGTGCAACGCCATCGAGGCTTACGGATTGGCCGGAAAGGTGGTCAATTCTCACCGGGCGGTGGATGATGTACTGGCCACGGTGGCAGTGATGGCGGAAATGGAAAAGGAAAAGAATGATTTAGAAAGTTATGTTAACCTGTTTGGGTATCATCCTACCTACGGTGTGGAGGGAAAGCCCATTGGGTCGGTTACATACAAGCCTCAGCCTTATGATTCCGGAATCGCGCTGTATTTGAAATAAATTATGGGTTATCGCCCATGGAAATATGTTACTTTCTTGTCACCGAACAAGAAAGTAACCAAAGAAGTCGGCTTAAGAGGCACTAGAGTCGCGCTCCCGCGCGCCAAGTGCGTCCTCTTAAGAATCTCCCGCGGCGCACTGACGACAATTGCAGAAATTATGGCGATGCGTCACGGGAGAGGTACATAGGAGAGGGTGGTGCTCCGCGCAGCGAATCTTCAATTAATGATTGCCGGGGGCAATCGCTCCTCTACTATTGTATTTGCCGCGCGGGAGCGCGGCTCTAACGCCTCTCCTATGTCGGCTTCTTTTCGTCCTTTTCTTGCCGAAACAAGAAAAGGACATGGTTAGATTCGGGAGTTTGCTAAACTAAAACTTGCAATACGGAAGGAGAAAAGCCATGCTGAACGAACAAGCTTATGCACTGGGTGCCAATCGATCCTGCATCCGGGAGCTTTTTGAATACGGGAAAATGCGTGCCGCGGTGGTCGGTGCAGAGAATGTGTTCGACTACAGTTTGGGCAATCCCTCGATTCCCTCCCCGGCTGCGGTGGATCAGACGATCCGGGATATTCTGGAAGACACAGATTCTCTGCAGATCCACGGTTATACATCCGCGGTGGGAGATTTGGAAACAAGGCGGGTCATTGCTCAGGATCTAAACCACCGGTTTGATGCGGGTGTGCAGCCGGAGGATCTGTTCATCGGCTGCGGCGCAGCGCCGGAGCTGGTGGCGGTTTTTCGTGCGCTGGCGGTGCCCGGGGCGGAAATTTTGGCCATTGCGCCCTATTTCCCGGAGTACAAGCCCTTTGTGGAGGCGGCAGGTGCGGTTTTTAAGGTGGTCAAGCCGGATGTGCCGGATTTTCAGATCGATCTTAACGCTGTAGAAGCGATGCTGACAGAGCATACCGCTGCCGTGATCATCAATTCTCCCAACAATCCCTCCGGCGTGGTCTACACCCGGCAGACTTTGGAAAAGTTGGGTGCACTTTTGACGCAGAAAGGTGAGAAATTTGGGCATCCGATCTATATTGTGTCCGATGAGCCTTATCGGGAGCTGGTTTACGGCGGTGTGGAAGTGCCCTTTGTGCCGAATATCTACCCCAATACGGTGGTTTGTTATTCTTATTCCAAGTCCCTGAGTCTGCCCGGCGAGCGGATCGGCTATGTGTATGTGCCGAAGCAGGCTGCTGACAACAAGGCGCTGTATGCTGCCATCGCCGGAGCGGCCCGTGCCTGCGGCCATGTCTGCGCCCCTAGCCTGTGGCAGAAGGTCATTGCCCGGTGCGCTCATTTGCGGCCGGATCTGCAGGCTTACGACAGAAACCGCCGGGCCCTTTACGAGGGATTGACGGCTATGGGCTACGAAATGGCAAAGCCCGATGGGGCGTTTTACCTGTTTATCAAGGCCCCGGGAGGCGATGCAAACGCTTTTTCCGAAAAGGCAAAGCAGAAGGATCTGTTGGTGGTGCCCGGAGATGGGTTTGGGTGTCCCGGATATTTCCGAATCTGCTATTGTGTCAGCTATGAGATGATACAAAGAAGCTTGCCGGTATTTGGGCAGTTAATTGGATAAAAAAGTGCGCTGCTTCCGCAGCGCACTTTTTATCTTCTTTTTGCCAGGGGTTCGGAATGCTCCTGGATCAGCAGCAGGTCGGAAAGAATAGAATTGGAAAGCAAAAAGCCTTCTGCAGTCAGCCGCCACCGGCCATCGGTCCGCAGGGCGTGACCTCGCTGCCGGCACTGTTCCAGTGCCGCTTCCAAGGGTGCAAAGGGCAGCAGGTATTTCTTTTCGTACTCTGCAGCACTGACACCCAGGGTGGTCCGCAGGCGCATCATCAGATATTCCCCTGCCCGTTCCCGGTTGGGGACGGTCTGGATCTCCTCCAGCACCTGGCCCTTATTTTGGATGCCGTCAATATAGCCCTTCAGATCCCGGATGACCTTGAACCGCTTGCCGGCAAAGTCAGAACTGGCGTCCGGGCCGAAGCCCAGGTATTCGCCGCCGGTCCAGTATTTCATGTTGTGTCTGGATTCGTGACCACGCTTACAGAAATTGGAAATTTCATACTGCCGGTAGCCTTTCGCCCGGAGGATCTCCACGGTGGACAGGTACATATCCGCCTGGGTATCGTCATCGGGAAGGCCGCAGTAGTCTTTGCAAAGATACAAAGGCGTGCCCTCTTCCACTTTCAGACCGTAGCAGCTGATGTGCTCTGGCTTCAGCTCCAGCACATGGGAAAGGGTCTTTTCCCAGCTTTCCAGAGTTTGGCCCGGCAGACCGTAAATGAGGTCCAGAGAAAGGTTTTTGAAGCCTGCCCGGCGGATCTTCTGGACGGCGTTGACGGCTTGCTCGTAGTTATGGGGTCTGCCAATTTTTTCCAGGATCTCATCGTTGTCACACTGGACACCCAGGCTGACCCGGTTGAAGCCCTCACCCCGGAGCTTGCGCAGCAGCCGGGGAGAAACGGAGTCGGGGTTTGCTTCAAAGGTGATCTCTGCGCCGGCGGCCACATCGAAATTTTTACGGATGGCGGTTAAGATGGCAGCCATGCCGTCTGCACCGAAGAAGCTGGGGGTGCCGCCGCCAAAATAGATGGTATCTACCCGGTAATCCGGGCACAGGTCGCCGGTTTCCCGGATATGGTCGCAGACCGCGTCCATATAGTCCTCCAGCAGCCGGTCGGTCTTTTCCGTTAGCGAGTAAAAGTCGCAGTACTGGCATTTGCTGCGGCAAAAGGGAACATGGATATAGATACCCAGAGGGGTCTTTTCTTTTCGTGCGAATAATGCCATGGATTACCTCTTAATCTTCGTCGAGTTTCAAAACAGCCATAAAGGCCTCGCTGGGCACGGAGACAGTACCGAAGGTACGCATCCGCTTCTTGCCTTCTTTCTGCTTTTCCAGCAGCTTCTT
>JAGBEM010000031.1 GCA_017936985.1 Oscillospiraceae bacterium | reverse complement strand
ACGCAGGACTTCCAGAAAGTGGAGAACTTCCGTTTCGCCGGTATAGGGTTCGGCAAGTCCCATGTAGTTATTGGCACGGGTCTGGATGTCGGGAACGTTCTTCATGTCATCGTTGACCCGCTTCATCACATGGTGACAGGCAGAACACACGGTGACAAGGTCCTGTCCCTTTTCTTTTGCGTCGTTCAGGGCACGGACACAGGACAACTTGGAAGCGATCTCATCACTTCCAAGGGGATATACGCCGCCGCAGCACTGCCAGTCGGGAAGCTCTTCAAGCACGAAACCCAGAGCCTCTGCAGAGGCTCTGGCGTAACGGTCAAGATCTTTTGCTTTGGTGCGCAGTGTGCAGCCGGGGAAATAACTGTATTTCATAGGTAACTCCTTTCGGCTTATACAGATGTAGGGTGCGGTATCAGATGTCCAGCTGAGCGATGACAGCTTTCAGTGCGTTGGCACTGTACTGCATCTTTTCCTGCTCTTCGGCAGTCAGTTCTACGGGGACCTTGCCCTTAACACCGTCGGGACCGATGACGGTCATAGAGCTCAGACACACATCGTCCACACCGTATTCGCCATGCATCATGGAAGATACAGTGGCGAAGGAGTCGTAAGCGGCGGTGAGCTTTTTCAGGATCTTCATAACGGATACGCTGACGGCATAGAAGGTTGCACCCTTCTTGGCGATGATCTCGCCGCCGGACTTTTGGACATATTTCAGCGTTTCGTCCTTGTCCACAGGCTTACTGATAGAGCCACGCTCCAGCATCAGCTCCTCGTAAGTGTGCAGATCGCAGCCGGAAACAGAGGCGATGGACCAGGGGATAAAGCTGGTGTCGCCGTGCTCGCCAAAGACATAGGCGTGGATGTTGGTCTGGGCGATCTTGAAGTGGTCGGACAGGTCGTAGCGCAGGCGGGAGGTGTCCAGAATGGTGCCGGAGCCGATGATCTGGCTTTCGGGCAGACCGGAGATCTTGGTGAATACATAGGTCATCACGTCCACAGGGTTTGCTACGATGACATACAGCGCGTTGGGCGCGTATTTGACGATCTCGGGTGTGATGGATTTGAGAATGTTTACATTGGTCTGGGCCAGATCGATTCGGGTCTGGCCGGGCTTGCGACCCACACCGGAGGTAATGATGACAATGTCGGAACCGGCTGCATCGGGGTAGTCGCCAGCAATGACGGAAATGGGCTCCCGGAAGCTGGTGCCCTGGACAATGTCCATGACTTCGCCTTCTACCTTGTCCTTGTTGATGTCGATCACAACGATCTCAGAAGCAACATCATCCAAAGAAAGTGTATAAGCGATGGTTGCACCTACATTACCTGCGCCGATGACTGTAATCTTTCTGCTCATAGGATATTCCTCCCTGAATATGCCGGGTGACCGGCGGATTTTCGATAGATGGGTATCGATATTGTTTTCTCGATAAATGCATTATAATGGATTACGCGTAAAAAAGCAATACTTATCCCGCACATTCCGACATAAAAAAAACAACGCTTTTCCAGAGCGGTTTTATATAATATGTACAGGGAAGAAATTTACTGTTTTAATTCGCCGTAGATTATGCTATAATGATTTAACAAAATGAAAGGGGGCGGTGCTTTGAAGATCGCAGGTCTGCAGAAGATGACATTATTGGATTTCCCCGGAAAGGTTGCCTGTACGGTCTTTCTCGGCGGCTGTAATTTCCGGTGTCCATTCTGTCACAACAGTCAGCTGATCGGTGATGCGGATGCACAGATGGATGACCAAGAATTGCTGCGTTTTCTGGAATCGCGCAAGGGTCTTTTGGACGGTGTGTGCATTACCGGCGGAGAACCGACCCTGCAAAAGGCGCTGCCTGATCTGTTGGCGAAGATCAAGGCCATGGGCTTTCTTGTGAAGCTGGATACCAACGGCTACCGACCAGAGGTGCTGAAGGACTTGATTGATGGTGGGTCGGTGGACTATGTGGCCATGGATGTGAAAAACGATCCTGCCGGGTATACCCGGACGGCAGGTGTGGCCGATCTGCAGATCGGGCGGATCGAAGAAAGCCTGCGGCTACTTTTGTCCGGCGCAGTGGACTATGAGCTGCGCACCACATTGGTCGAGCCACTACATAATGTGGATTCCATTCTGGGGATCCGGGATTGGCTGGACATTCTTGGGGCAGGAAAGAAAGTGAAGAAGTATTTTCTGCAGCCCTTTGTAGACCGGGATACGGTGCTGTTTTCTGACCTAAAAGCTCCAGAAACGGCAAAATTGCTGCAATATCGGGAACTTTTGACTGCTTGCGCAGATAAGGTCGAAATCCGCGGCGTGTAGACAAAACACAACATCTTGTGTTTGAGGTTAAAAATTAATCGCAATATCTTGTAAAAAGGTATTGACAAGGTAATTTTTTGGCGATATAATACAGGCGCTGTCGCGCTTTTCAGGCGACAATGCCTGTATTATGTTTTTATAGATAAATAAAAGAGGGGAGAATGTTTATGTATCGTGTTGCAAAACGGGATGGCGGCACCGTAGAATTTGAGATATCTAAGATCAGCGCCGCTATGGTCAAGGCCTTTGAGGCTGTCAATAAGCAGTATCATCCCAGTGTTATCAACCTGCTTTCCCTGCAGGTCACCGCAGATTTTGATCCCAAGATCAAGGATGGCGTGATTTCCGTGGAGGACATTCAGGACTCTGTGGAGCGTGTGCTTTCCGATTCCGGTTATGCAGATGTGGCCAAGGCTTACATTCTGTACCGCAAGCAGCGTGAGAAGATCCGCAATGTCAACTCTGCCCTGCTCAACTATAAGGATCTGGTGGATAACTATCTGAAGATCAATGACTGGCGCGTAAAAGAAAACTCCACCGTTACTTATTCTGTGGGCGGTTTGATCCTTAGTAACTCTGGCGCTATCACTGCAAACTATTGGCTCAGCGAGATCTACGACGATGAGATCGCAGAAGCACACCGCAGCGCAGCTCTGCACCTGCATGACCTTTCCATGCTCACCGGCTACTGCGCCGGCTGGAGCTTAAAGCAGCTGATCCAGGAAGGCCTGGGCGGCGTTCCCGGCAAGATCACATCTTCTCCTGCAAGCCACCTTTCTACGCTGTGCAACCAGATGGTCAACTTTCTGGGCATTATGCAGAACGAGTGGGCCGGCGCACAGGCGTTCTCTTCCTTTGATACATATCTGGCTCCCTTCGTTAAGGTGGACAACCTGACCCAGAAGGAAGTCAAGCAGTGTGTGCAGTCTTTCATCTACGGTGTAAATACGCCCTCCCGTTGGGGTACTCAGGCGCCGTTCTCCAACATTACCTTGGACTGGGTATGTCCTCCCGACCTGAAGGATCTGCCGGCGATCGTCGGCGGCAAGGAGATGGATTTCACTTACGGCGACTGCAAGAAGGAAATGGATATGGTCAACCGTGCTTTCATCGAGATCATGATCGAAGGCGATGCCAATGGCCGCGGCTTCCAGTATCCCATTCCCACCTACTCCATCACCCGCGATTTCGACTGGAGCGAGACTGAGAACAACAAGCTCTTGTTTGAGATGACTGCCAAGTACGGCACCCCCTATTTCTCCAACTACATCAACTCCGATATGGAGCCTTCCGATGTCCGCAGTATGTGCTGCCGTCTGCGTCTGGACCTGAGGGAACTGCGTAAGAAGTCCGGCGGCTTCTTCGGCAGCGGCGAGTCTACCGGTTCTATTGGTGTCGTTACCATCAACCTGCCTCGGATCGCTTACCTGGCGGAAAATGAGGCAGACTTCTACGCCCGCCTGGACAAGCTGATGGACATTGCTGCCCGCAGCCTGAAAACCAAGCGGACTGTTATCACCCAGCTGATGGAGAACGGCTTGTATCCCTACACCAAGCGTTATCTGGGCACTTTCGGCAACCACTTCTCCACCATCGGTCTGATCGGTATGAACGAAGTGGGTCTGAATGCCAAGTGGCTCCGTGCAGACCTGACCAATGAAAAGACCCAGCAGTTTGCTAAGGAAGTGCTGGATCATATGCGCGAGCGTCTTTCTGATTATCAGGAAATGTACGGCGACCTGTACAACCTGGAAGCTACTCCTGCTGAGTCTACTACCTACCGTTTTGCCAAGCATGACAAGGAAAAGTATCCCGATATCATCACTGCAAACGAGAATGGTACTCCCTATTACACTAACTCTTCCCACCTGCCTGTTGGTTACACAGAGGATATTTTCTCTGCGCTGGCCATCCAGGACGATCTGCAGACCCGCTACACCTCCGGTACCGTGTTCCACGGCTTCCTGGGTGAGAAGCTGCCCGACTGGCAGTCTGCTGCAGCGCTGGTTCGCAAGATCGCGGAGAATCACAAGCTGCCTTACTACACCCTGTCTCCCACTTACTCTGTCTGTGCGGATCACGGCTATCTGCCCGGTGAGCAGTTTACCTGCCCCCATTGCGGCAAGAAGGCTGAGGTCTACAGCCGGATCACCGGTTATTACCGTCCTGTCCAGAACTGGAATGACGGCAAGAGCCAGGAGTACAAGGATCGCAAGGTCTACAACATTGGCAATTCCGTGCCCAAGGCACCTGTGGAGCCTAAGCCGGTGCAGGAAGCTGTCTGCTGCTGCGAAGAGCCCAAGGCAGAGGTCAACTTGGATGCAAAGGTAATTCTCTTCAGCCGCGTTACCTGCCCCAACTGCCGTGTAGCAGAGCAGCTGCTGAATAAGGCTGGTGTGGCCTACACCAAGCTGATCGCAGATGACAATGCAGACCTGTGCCGTCAGTATGGCGTCAAGGGTGCACCGACTCTGGTGATCACCGACGGTGAAAATTTCAATAGCTACTACAGCGTGCCGGAGATCAAGAAATATCTGGCGAAGTAAAAACAAACAGGGCCGGGCATTTGCCCGGCCCTATGGTTTGGATGGAGGATCGATATGTACGATATTATTGTGGTAGGTGGCGGCCCGGCGGGCTTGACCGCGGCGATTTATGCGCTCCGGGCTGGCAGAAGTGTGCTGGTCATTGAAAAAAGCGGCTTTGGCGGTCAGATTGCCTTTTCTCCCAAGGTGGAGAATATTCCCGGCACCATTCAGATCAGCGGCAGCGAATTTGCTGACCATCTGACAGATCAGGTGATGAATCTGGGTGCGGATGTGGAACTGGAGACGGCTACCGGTGTGGAAGTGGACGGCGATATTAAGCGCATAAAGACTGAAGAGGGCAGTGTCTACGAAGCTAAGGCAGTGATCCTGGCGCTTGGAGTAAAGCACCGGACACTGGGACTTCCCGGCGAGGAAGATCTCATTGGCAAGGGCATTTCTTT
>JAGBEM010000030.1 GCA_017936985.1 Oscillospiraceae bacterium | reverse complement strand
GTGATCGGTGCTGGCAGTGTGGTTACAAAAGACTGTCCGTCCAATGGCGTATACGCAGGAAATCCTGCCAGACAGATCATGAGCATAGAAGCGTTTTTCCAAAAGCGAGAGGCGCGTCAATTTGCAGAAGCGAAAACCTTGGCGATCCAATATCAGCAGCGCTTTGGGAAAATACCTCCCAGAGAGATCTTTACGGAATACTTCATGCTCTTCTCCAATGTGGATGAAGCCAAGAATAATGCGGCATTCCGCAAGAAGATGGAACTGCTGGGAAATTACGATGCCTGTCTTGCGTATATGGATGAGCATAAACCTATGTTCCCGGACTATGAAACATTTCTAAAGAATTGCTTAATAATGAGTGATAGGCTTGACAACCCGTAGGGGGTGGAGTTATGATAATACTTTCCAATTGCCTGACTAAGATTGTGGATGAAGGCTGCCGAAAGGTGGCCACCAGTCTAGTTAGCCGTATAAAAAATATAGCGCCGGAAACGACAGTGATCTCCTACGAAAGCAACGCTGGCTTAAGTGATGTTCATCTGAAGATCAACAAGCTGATGCTTAGTGGGAAGCTGTTCCGTCTGCTGCGGCAAAAGAAAGAGCCGCTGTTATATGTCCCAGCTCCTGCGAAGATGTTGCCTGCAGCGCTGCGGATCTTTATCCTGTCCGTGTTCGCCCGATGGGGCCTTCAGGTGATTTGGGTGATGAATTTCCCAATAGGGAAGCTTTCCAAATTCCTAATCCGGTGCAGCAGAGCCCGTGTGATCGCACTTTCCCGGGATGCTTGGCTGCATTACAGGGAAGCCATCGGTGACCAGGCGGTCTATCTGAAAACCGGCGTGGACACCCAGCGGTTCTGCCCGGTGGACGACAGCCGAAAAGCCGCACTCAGAAAGGCTTATGGCGTTCCACCCGGAAAACGTGTAGCACTGCATGTGGGTCACCTGAACGTCGGACGGAATGTGGGCCAGCTGTTGAAACTGGATAAGAATTGGCACGGCATTCTGGCAGTCAGCACATTGACAGTAGGAGAGCAGGATGAAGCGCTGCGTACGCAGCTTGCGGAAAAAGAAAACATTACACTGATCGACTGGTTTCTTCCGAATATTGAAGAACTCTACCAACTGGCGGATGTATACCTGTTTCCGGTGGTGCAATCGGGACGGTGCATTGATGTGCCATTGTCGGCACTGGAGGCGGCGGCCTGCGGCATTCCGGTGGTGACAACATCCTATGGCGAAATGAAGGAACTGATCGAAAGCCCCGGTTTTTATCCCATAGAATCCTTTGAGCCGGCAGCGCTGAACGCCTTGCTGGAAACAGCAGCGGCAGAGGGGTGCAGTCCCCGGCAAAGTGTGCTGGAATATGACTGGAATATTACAGTGAAACAATTGCTGTTATAATAAACAAAAGCAAAGAAACAAGCGAAACCTTTGGAATGGAGGAACCATTTATGTTGAAGAATTTTGGAAAGAGAGTAATATCGTTCCTGGTAGCAGCGGTGATGATCATTTCGCTGATGCCGGTGATCCCGATCGCTGTTTCTGCGGCAACGGTATTACTAAATGGAGAAGTCTCTGTAAATATATCCGGTGGCGGCACAACCAGCGGCATCACTACAACAGGCATGACAATTGCTGCTGAGGGCGGATGGTTTGGCCGTGAAACGCTTACAATTACGATTTATAACGAAACAAGCAATACAGCGACCCTTAGTTTTGAGTACAATCTTTCTGGCAATTATGATACGTTTAAAGTAGCTTCTGCGACTGCGGAAACATCCGGTAAATATACAGGTGTTTTGTCTGCCGGAGGATCTGTAGTTATCAATCTTAAAGCTAGTGGAAGCATAGGTGCGGGTAAAGCAACCCTGAAATTGAGCAATTTCAGCCTGGTTGCAGCTGCCACTTCTTCCAATGTTACTTTTGCGTATGACAGTAGCCTTGGCAGCATTACGGTCGGTGGTGCAGCTATGGCCAATGGCGGCACCAAGGAAAATGTAAGCTTGACCGATGGTGTTGCATTGGTGGCGACGCCTGTCAGCGGCGCAAGATTCCTTGGCTGGATCGATACTGCGGATAACGCGCTTTTGTCTACTGCAGCTTCCTATACCTTAATTCCTACAGCAAACATGACGGTTAAGGCCGTTTTTGTAGGTGCAGGATCTACGCCCTGGTTTATGGTGGGCGGATTGTCGACACAGACCTTTAAAAATGGTCTGTTAAACTTGACCAGCAACACCTATTACACTGTTTCTTCTGGCACCTACTTGTTCGATGATCTGAACACAGCGGCAGCCAAGGCGGCATCCTCCACCACCAAAGGTGTTGTGCTGATGAACGACGGCACCCTGTCTGCCGGTACTTATACGATTCCTGCCGGCGTGACTCTGCTGATCCCCTTTGACAGTGCCAACACCCTGTATACCACAGCGGCGCAGACTGTGGGAATTGGTAAAGATGCAGCCGGCAATGAAATCAGAAACTATACCACTCCCACGGCCTACCGAACCCTGAAACTGGCTGCGGGTGCGCACTTGGTCATCAACGGTGCCATGAGCCTGTCTGCCAAGCAGGCCCTGGCCCAGGGCAGTCAAACCGATGGCGGTTCTCCCAGCGGCCCTGTCAGCTTTGTCAATATGGCAGAGGGAAGCTCTATCACTGTCAATAATGGCGGTAAACTGTATGCCTATGGCTTCATTACCGGTTCCGGTACGGTGACGGCTAAGAATGGCGCTACGGTGTATGAAAGCTTCCAGATTATGGACTTCCGTGGCGGTACACAGAGTACCGATATGCAAAATGGCGTTTTCCCACTGAGCCAGTACTATGTCCAGAATATCGAGGCTCCCCTAACCCTGGAATATGGTGCTACGGAGTATAGCTACACCTCGATCTATATGCAAAGTACGCAGTTTGGCTCTTCTGTTGGCTTCATCGGTCCCAGCGGTGCTATGTTTAACCTGACCTCCGGCTCTGTCACCAAGTATTATGACGGTAAGACTGACCGGCTGATGGTGGCTTTGAATGGCGAAATATCTGTTTCCGGCATTTCCATGAGCGTTGGTACCAGCACACTGGACTCCAAGAAATATGAGCTGCCTGTGAACAGCAATATCACCATGGTGGCCACCTCCGGCAGCAAAATTACCATTGGCCAGGATATTGCCCTGCTGCCTGGTTCCCAGATCACTGTGCATGAGGGTGCTACCTGCACCGTTAGTGCCAATGTTTACATCTACGATGCAGATCAGTGGGGGACCTATGCTGGCTCTGTCAATAGAACGTTCATTCCTGTGACCTATGCCCCCGGCAGAACCTATAACCGCACGGATGCGGATCTGGTGGATGCGGCCATTCAGATTGACGGTACGGTAAATGGCGGCGGCTCTATTTATACCACGGCTGGCGGTGCTAATGTTTTCAGTACCGGCACTGGCGTGGTCACGCTGCAGCCGGGCACCCAGACTGTGACTCATCAGCTGATCCAGGGCGTCCAGTATGTGGAAATTCCGCTGACCCCTGCCAAGCTGAAAAACCAGGATGGCAGTTTCCTGCAGTCCGGTAATGATAGCTATACATACACCGACGGCTTCTGGCGCTGTGATGCCAATCACAACTGGCAGAAGGTTCGGGACATCACGGCTCCCACTTGTACCGTTGACGGTCAGGCAGAGTTTCAGTGCTCTATCTGCCAGCAGACCAAGGTCGAAACAGTTGCTGCTATCGGCCATGCCGACAGCAATACCGACCACATTTGCGACAACGGCTGTGATGTGTACCAGGGTGAGCACAAGGATGACGACTTTAACCATACTTGTGACTACGGCTGCTCCGTAGCCATCGGCGATCATGAGGACGAAAACAAGGATCACATCTGTGACTACGGCTGCAAGGAAAATATTGGTACTTGTGAAGATAGCGACAAGGACCATAAGTGTGACCATGGCTGCAATAAGACCTACGGTGAGCACAAGGATGACGACTTTAACCATACTTGTGACTACGGCTGCTCCGTAGCCATCGGCGATCATAAGGATGAAAACAAGGACCACCTCTGTG
>JAGBEM010000029.1 GCA_017936985.1 Oscillospiraceae bacterium | reverse complement strand
TGCTGCTGGCTCGTCAGGTCGGCGTTCCCGCTATCGTTGTCTTCATGAACAAGGCTGACCTGGTCGACGACGAGGAGCTGCTGGAGCTGGTTGAGATGGAGATCCGTGAGACTCTGTCCTTCTACGAGTTCCCCGGCGACGACACCCCCATCATCAAGGGTTCCGCTCTGAACGCTCTGATCTCCGAGTCCAACGATCCCTCCGCTCCCGAGTATGCTTGCATCAAGGAGCTGATGGACGCTGTTGACTCCTATATCCCCACTCCCGACCGTAAGGCTGACCAGCCCTTCCTGATGCCCGTTGAGGACGTCTTCACCATCTCCGGCCGTGGTACTGTTGCTACCGGCCGTGTTGAGCGTGGCCAGATCAAGAAGAACGAGCAGGTCGAAATCGTTGGCCTGAACGACGAGAAGAAGTCCACTGTCGTTACCGACATCGAGATGTTCCACAAGCTGCTGGACTACGCAGAAGCTGGCGACAACATCGGCGCTCTGCTGCGTGGCGTTGACAAGAAGGAGATCGAGAGAGGCCAGGTTCTGTGCAAGCCCGGCTCCATCAACCCCCTGACCAAGTTCGCTGGCCAGGTCTACGTCCTGTCCAAGGAAGAAGGCGGCCGTCATACTCCCTTCTTCAACAACTATCGTCCTCAGTTCTACTTCCGTACCACTGACGTTACCGGCATCATCAACCTGCCCGAAGGCACTGATATGTGCATGCCCGGCGATAACGTTGTTATGAACGTTGAGCTGATCACCCCCATCGCTATTGAGAAGGGCCTGCGTTTCGCTATCCGTGAGGGTGGCCGTACCGTCGGCTCCGGCGTTGTCACCGAGATCTACGAGTAATCTTAGCTTCTCAGTAACAAACTGAATTTAAGCCCCGACCGCAAGGTCGGGGCATTTTTATATATTTCACAAAATTCATGTTTTGTTTATTGGCAAATGTTGATTTCTCCGGTATACTAAAATCAGAAAAGTATGTTCTAGAGAGGAGTGGCCTTTTGAAAGAGCTTTGGATAAAAATCAAGGAAGCGCTGGTTTCGGCTTTGCCGGTTACGGCGATCGTATATATTATGTCGTTGACGCCGCTGTTCAACTTCTCTAAGGCAGAACTGATCACCTTTACTATCGGTGCGGTGATGCTGATCTTGGGAATCGGTCTGTTTAACATGGGTGCGGATCTGGCGATGACGCCTATGGGAACCCATGTTGGTGCCGGCCTTTCCAAACAGAGAAAGCTGGGCTTGTTGCTGGCGGTCTGTTTTGTACTGGGTATGCTGATCACCATCGCCGAGCCGGATCTGCAGGTACTGGCGACTCAGGTCAGTGCGGTGATGAATGGCACAGTACTTATCTATGCGGTTGGTGCCGGTGTTGGCGCGTTTTTGATCGTTGCAATTTTGCGTATCGTTTTCAAAAAGACCCTTTCCAGCATTTTAATGCTGTTTTATATGCTGCTGTTTGCTCTGGCGCTGATGTTGGCGGTTAACGACAACACCAATCTGCTGCCGCTGGCATTTGACTCCGGCGGCGTGACTACCGGCCCAATCACTGTGCCGTTTATCATGGCTTTGGGCGTTGGTATTTCCAGTGTTTTAGGCGACCGGAAAAGCAAGGAAAACAGCTTTGGTTTAGTGGCGCTATGCTCTGTGGGCCCAATTTTGGCGGTTTTGGTTTTGGGGCTGTTTTCCAGAAATGATCTAAACTACCAGGTGCCGGATTATACTGTGAGCAGTGATATTCTGGGCACCTATCTGACAACGGCCGGACATACTGCTAAGGAGGTCGCCATTGCGCTTGGCCTCATTGTTGTATTCTTTGCTGTCTGCCAGATCGCTTTTCTGCGTCTGCCGAAGAAGCGGCTGCTGCGGATCGGCATCGGTGTGCTGTTTACTTATGCTGGTCTGGTCATTTTCCTGACAGGTGTTAATGTTGGTTTTATGCCCATTGGCTATAAATTGGGTTTCCAGCTGGCTGCAGGAAATAAGTGGTTCCTCACAGGCTTTGGTCTTGTCATGGGTGTGCTTGTAGTTCTGGCAGAACCGGCGATCCATGTGCTGAACAGCCAGGTGGAAGAGGTTACCGGTGGATTGGTAACGCGTAGGGCGATGATCACTGGACTGTGTATCGGCGTGGGTGCGTCTATCGCCCTTTCGGTGATCCGGATTGTTTTTGATTTTTCTATCGTCTATTACATTATTCCGGGCTACTTTATTTCTTTGGCGCTGAGCTTGTTTGTGCCGCCTGTATATACGGCGATCGCATTCGACTCCGGCGGTGTTGCTAGTGGCCCAATGACATCGGGATTCATCCTGCCCTTTGCTATTGGTGCTTGCGTCAGTTTGCATGGTGCGGATGCGGTGCTGCGGGATGCTTTTGGTGTAGTGGCGCTGGTTGCTATGACTCCGTTGATCACCATTCAGTTGTTGGGCTTCCGGTCCATTATGGAGCGTAAGGTAAAGGAACGCAGAGCGATGAAACGGATCCTCGATGCGGATGACCAGCAGATCATCAACTTTATGTAACAGGAGGAGCGACTATGAGTAATTCTATCAATGAATCTGCAATCAAAAAGCTCAAGCTCCTGGTAACGGTGGTTGATCGGTCGAAGGGTGAGTTTTATTTGGATGTGATCAGCCAGTTTGATGTAAATTGCCAGATGGCTATGCATGGTTTAGGCACAGCCAGCTCCGATGTTATCGATATGCTGGGACTGAACCTTCACAAAGCGGTGATCCTCAGTGTGATCAGAGAGGATAAGGTGGAGGCGCTCATGCACTGCCTGGAGGAAAAGTTTGAAACTATTAAAAATGGCAAAGGCATTGCCTTTGCTGTGCCGCTGAGCAGTGTGATCGGCGTAAATCTGTATCAGTTCTTGAGCAACAACAGACAGGGACGGGGAGAATGACCATGACTACCAATAACCATGAAGTGATTTTTGCAATCGTAAATTCCGGCTTTGCCGAGGATGTGATGGATGTAGCACGGGAGCATGGTGCCCGGGGTGGCACGATCCTCAATGCCCGTGGCGTTGCCCGGGAGGATGCTGCGGCATTTTTTGGCATCACGCTTCATTCCGAGAAGGAAATTTTGATGATCGTGGTGGAGAAGGAGATCCGGGATCAGATCCTCAATGCCATCTATAAGGAAATGGGTATGGCGAAAGCTGCCCAGGGCATTGCGTTTAGCCTGCCGGTTTCGGATGTTGCCGGTCTGGCACAAAAAATCGAACCGAAAACTACGGAAGAATAAGCAAGTAAGCGCCGCTCGAATGAGCGGTGCTTACTTGTTTCTTTTAGGGTTGGAGGTGAGGCCGAGAAGATAATCTACAGAAACGTTGTAGTAATTGGAGAGTTTGATCAAAATATCAGTGGGAATATCCCGTTGGCCTAACTCGTAGTTGCTGTAAACCTGCTGAGAGCAGTTTAAAAAATCAGCAAGTTGCCGCTGTTTGAGATCTCTGTCTTCGCGAAGGTCACGGATGCGCCGATACATATTTATCACCTCGCGGATAGGATACCACACTGCAAATTGTTGTATTGACAAATACCGCAAAATGCGGTATACTGTGAAAGTAATGTCTAATATTAGACTTACAGAAGAGAAATAGAGAAAGGAGATATATTATGGGTATTGCTTCTTTAGTTCTGGGTATTATCAGCGTTGTGTGGTCCTGCTTTGGTGGTACCTGGATGTCTGCTCTGGTTGGTATTATCGGTATCATCCTGGGTGCAGTTGGCAAGAAGAAGGCTGCAAAGTGCGCTGTTGCTGGTCTGGTCCTGTCCATTATCGGCACCGTTCTTGGCCTGCTGCTCTACATCGCTTGTGTTGCTTGTGCGGCTGGCCTTGCCGGTGCTGCTGGCGCGATTTGATCTCGGTCTACATGAAATCCCTGTCGATGATGTGATCTCACATTTCGGCAGGGAATTCACTATTCTTAGTTTGGAGAATGCTATGCATCCGTATATTAATCTTTTTGGTCGTAATATTGGAACATATGGCTTGTGCATGGTGGCCGGTTTTTCGCTTGCAGTGCTCCTGTCACTGCAAAAGGGAAAACCAAAGGGGTTGACCATGGAGGATCTACTGATCGTTGGCGCTTTTGCATTGGGATTTGCACTGCTCGGCGGAAGTCTGCTGTATGTTTTTGTCACATATTCTTTGGTACAGATTTGGGAGTTTGTCCAGCAGGGGAATTTCGATTTTCTAAGCGGCGGTATCGTTTTTTACGGCGGGTTAATCGGGGGTGCGGCAGGTGCGTTGGTCGGAATCCGCGTAGCGGGCTGCAAGTTTGAGTTGATCGAGCGATCTGTTGTGCCGTTTATCCCGCTGGGGCATGCTGTTGGGCGAATTGGCTGTGTAATGGCTGGCTGCTGCTACGGTTTTGCTTATGACGGACCGTTTGCATTGCACTATCCGAACGCTGCGTCAGGGCTTTCTCCAGATCAGGGATATTTTCCGGTACAGCCGCTGGAAGCGTTGATCAATGTGGGGATCTGCCTGTTCCTCCTGCGGTATGAAAAGAAAATGAAGCG
>JAGBEM010000028.1 GCA_017936985.1 Oscillospiraceae bacterium | reverse complement strand
TAGCATTATGCCCCATAGGTCACAAAGTGTACCTATGGGGCATATGCCTTGCAGTCAGTCTTTTTATGTATTGAAATGATCGCTGGGATACGGCACCAATTGACAAAGAAATCAATCAATGATATACTAATCTGGATTGTAAAATGCGGTAACTCTGTGGATTTATCCCGGATTGAAAAATAGGAAATGAGGAATTTTGCCTTATGGATCTGAAAAAATCTAAGCGCCTGCTGATCGTGCTGGCAGTTATTTTTTGGGTATTTGCCATTGGAATCTATGCCATTGGCTTTGAACAGTTTCGCGCCAGTACGGTATCAGAGGATGTTGCAAAGCCCCAGTATGTGATCGGCGAGATTGTGGACGGCATGGAGCTGGAGCAAACATTCACCGTACCTGTGGACAGCTTGCATAATGTAAGCATCATGATGGCGACCTACAACAGAACCAATACCGGCTTCTTAACACTCACACTTTCTTCAGAAGGCGGCATTCTGTGGCGACAGATCACCGATATTTCCACAATTGCGGATAATCAATACCTGTCCATTTCGCTCCCGGAGCCGGTTTCGGTAAAACCCGGTGGAATGCTCAGATTGCAACTCAGCACCCAGGGGTGCAGTACCGGGAATGCTGTGACTGTTTATGCCGGCAGCTCTGACAGTGCATATATGCTTAACGGTCTGAGCGGTGAAGGCGGTCTGACTGTTCACATTAACGGCGAAAAGGCGCGGTCCTTCTACATTTATTACTGGCTGATCGTGTCCGGTATGTTCCTTTTGGCTTTGTGTTATGTCCTGATTTGCTGGAAGGCCGCGAAGCGGGGAAAGACAAACGGCTTGGTTTCACTGTGCACCGTTTATTCCCGTTATAGTTTTTTGATCAAACAGTTGGTTTCCAGAGACTTCAAAACCAAGTATAAGCGTTCGGCTTTGGGTATGGCCTGGAGCTTTGTGAATCCTCTGCTGACAATGAGCGTGCAGTATGTGGTCTTTTCCACGCTGTTCCGCACAGATATCCCCAATTATCCAGTGTATTTGCTGACCGGCATTGTGTTCTTCACTTTCTTCAACGAAGCCACTACCATGGGCATGACGGCTATTACCGGCAATGCCGCGCTGATCAAAAAGGTCTATATGCCCAAGTATATCTATCCGGTATCCCGGATCATTTCCTCTTTGGTAAATTTCGCCTTTGCACTGATGCCGCTGTTTTTGGTCATGCTGCTTACAGGTACACCATTCCGTTGGTCTATGCTGCTGCTTCTGTTTGATATCCTGTGCTTGCTTGCTTTTGTTACAGGCATGACGCTGCTGCTGACAACGGCGATGACATTTTTCCAGGATACTCAGTTCCTTTGGAGCGTTGTTGGCATGATGTGGCAGTATCTGACCCCGATCTTCTATCCGGAAAGCATCATTCCGGCAAGTATTCTGCCCATTTACAGACTGAATCCGCTGTACCAGTTTATCACTTTTGCCCGCACCTGCATTACCGGCGGTGTTTCCCCTGCGCCGGAGGCTTATGCAGCTTGCATGGTGTCTGGCGGCTTGGTGCTGCTTTTGGGTATGCTGGTCTTTAAGAAACATCAGAACAAGTTTGTTCTTTATGTGTAAGGAGCGCTTCATGGATAATTTGAAGAATATACAAACCGGTGATACGTTACCAATGATCGAAGTCAAGGATGTGTCCATGCATTTCCGTATGGCCAACGACCGAATCACCAGTATCAAGGAATATATGATCCGCTTGATAAAACGAAACCTGGAATACAAGGAATTTGTTGCTCTGGATCATGTTAGCTTTGAAGTGAGAAAGGGAGAAGTGCTTGGCCTGATCGGTCACAACGGTGCCGGTAAGAGCACCATCCTGAAGATCATTTCCGGCATTCTCAGACCCACTGCCGGTACAGTGACCAGCCGTGCCAATATTGTTCCCATGCTGGAGCTGGGCAGCGGCTTTGACCTGGAGATGACCGGTCGGGAAAACATCTTTCTGAACGGTGCCATTTTAGGCTATTCGGAAGAGTTTTTGAAGGAAAAATATGATCAGATCGTTGAGTTTTCCGAGATCGGTCAGTTTATGGAAATGCCGTTGAGAAATTATTCCTCCGGCATGGTGGCGCGTTTGGCTTTCTCTATTGCAACGGTTGTTGAGCCGGAGATCCTCATTGTTGATGAGGTGCTGTCGGTGGGCGATGCGGCCTTCCAGGAGAAAAGCAAAAACCGCATGATGGAACTGATGAGCGGTGGCACAACTGTGATCTTTGTATCTCACAGCCTGCCCCAGATCCGGGAAATGTGCGACCGTGTTGTGTGGCTGGATCACGGAAAAGTTAAGATGTATGGCAATGCGCAGGAGGTTTGTGATGCTTATGCCGCAGGATAAGGAGACATAGATGAGCGAGATATATAACGAAGAATACTACCGCCAATATGATGTTGGTGTCGGTAAAGTAAATTATTTGGATTCCCAGTACACCAAAGGTTTTCTGGAAAATATGGCTAAGCGGATCGTAGATGATCTGCACCCGAAGACGGTTCTGGATGCCGGTTGCGCCACAGGTCATTTGGTGGCTGCGCTGCGGGATCTTGGCGTGGAAGCCTATGGCATCGATATTTCTGATTATGCGATCTCTGTTGTCAGAGAAGATGTGCGTCCTTTTTGTGCAGTAGGATCTTTGACTGAGGCGCTTCCGGAGAATCTGCCGAAAAAGTATGATCTGGTCGTGACCATTGAAGTGCTGGAGCATCTCGATGCGCAAGCTGGTGAAAAAGCAGTCAAGAATCTGTGTTCTTATGCAGATGCGGTTCTGTTTGCCTCTACACCGGATGATTTTGAAGATCCGACTCACTTGAATGTACAGCAGCGAGAGTATTGGGCTAAGCTCTTTGCCCAAGAGGGTTTTCTGGACGATCTGAGTTACCGCCCCACTTACTTGACTGCCTATGCTTCCTATTTTAAACGTAATGATAACTGGCTGAGCCAGGTGGTGGACTATGAGCGTAATATCCGTGTGACGGAGAACCAGTATTTGGTGGACACCCAGAATTGGTCAAAAGCGGTAGAGGATAAGGAACGCCATATAAAAAATCTGGAAGCGGGTATGGCTGAGCAGGACCAGAGAATCCAGCTGCTCTCTGAACAGAATCAAAAATTGGTAGCACAGGCGGATACGCTGAAATCCGCAAATGACAAGTTGACCGGGGAACTGGATCATTATAAAACCCACTATTACACTGCCATCGCTCAGCGCGATGATCTGAGTCGCCAGTTGGCAGCATCTCAGGGAATGTACAACGCAATTTCCAATGCTGCATGGTGGAAGATCACGAAGCCCGGTCGTGTAGTAGTCGGCGGCATTAAAAAGTTGTTAAAATCCAATCGGTTTACCTATTTGGTCTGCAAGGGCATGAAATGCCTGTTACGCGAAGGCTTCCGTTCCACTTGGAGAAAAGCAAAAAGAAAGCTCTTCAACCAAATGGACTACCAGAAAGCAAGAAACCCGATTTATACTGAGGAGGATCTTGCAAAGCAGAGAAAGGAAAAGTTCTCCAAGGAGATCACTTTCAGCATTCTTGTACCGCTGTATAACACACCGGAAAAATATCTGCGCGCTATGATCCAGTCTGTTATCGAGCAGACTTATGCGAATTGGGAGCTTTGTCTGGCAGATGGCAGTGACAAGGATCATACAGATGTGGGCAAGATCTGTTTGCAGTATGTAAAGAAGGACAACCGGATCGTCTATAAAAAGCTGGAAAAGAATCTTGGCATTTCCGGCAATACCAATGCCTGTATCGAGATGTCCAGCGGCGACTACATCGCGCTTTTTGATCATGATGACCTTTTGCATCCTGCTGCGCTGTATGAAATGATGAAGGCTGTCTGTGAGAAAAACGCAGACATGATCTACACCGATGAAAACACCTTCCACAACACACCTGAGGATGCGTATTTTCCGCATTTCAAACCGGACTACGCGCCGGATACACTGCGCAGCTACAATTACATCTGTCACTTTACCGCTTTTTCCAGAGAATTGTTGGAGAAGGCCGGCGGTGGGTTCCGTAGTGAATTTGACGGCAGCCAGGACTATGATCTGATCCTGCGGCTTACAGAAAAGGCACAGTGTGTAGCCCACATCCCGAAGATCCTGTATTACTGGCGCAGCCATGCGAATTCTGTGGCTTCTGACATTTCTGCAAAGCCTTATACGCTGACTGCCGCAAAGAGAGCTCTGAGCGAACATCTTGAACGTGTGGGTCTTAAGGGTGAAGTGCTGGATTCTTCCATTCCTTCCACCTATCGTATCCGTTATGAGATCGACGGTGAGCCTTTGATCTCGATCTTGATTCCCAACAAGGATCACATTCATGATCTGAAAAAGTGCATTGACTCTATTGCGGATGTATCCACTTACAAAAACTGGGAGATCGTGGTTATCGAGAATAACAGCACAGAACCGGAAACCTTTGCGTACTACGAGCAGATACAAAAGAATTCGCGAATTCGAGTAGTTACATGGACCAGTGAGTTCAACTATTCAGCTATCAATAATTTTGGTGCTAAGTATGCAAAGGGCGAATACCTGCTGCTGCTGAATAATGATGTTCAGATCATCACACCCGACTGGCTGGAGCAAATGCTTATGTTCGCGCAGCGTAAGGATGTGGGTGCTGTGGGTGCCATGCTGTACTATCCCGATGACACAGTGCAGCACGCCGGCGTGATTCTTGGTATTGGTGGAGTTGCGGGCCATGCGCATAAGTATTTCCCCCGCAATAGCTATGGCTATGTCAGCCGGATGACCATTGCCCAAAACTATTCCTGCGTTACAGCTGCCTGTGTACTGATACGCCGCGATGTGTGGCAGACTATCGAGGGGCTGGATGAGACATTTAAGGTGGCTTTTAATGATGTGGATATGTGTATGCGTATTCGCAAGGCCGGTTATCTAGTGGTTTGGACACCTTATGCTGAGCTGTATCACTTTGAATCCAAGAGCCGCGGCACAGAGGATACCATTGAGAAGCAGATCCGTTTCCAGGGTGAAGCGGAGCGTTTTATGGCTCGCTGGGACAAGGAGTTGAAAAAGGGTGATCCATACTACAACCCCAATTTATCGTTGACCCGTGAAGATTTTTCCTTGAGAGATGATTGATAAAAAGCGCAGCGGATGCAAAAACCGCTGCGCTTTTTGTGTAATTACGCACGATCCGGTTATCCTATAAAAAACGCAGGAGGTTTTCTGATGGATAATCATGAGGCAAATATGAAAAAAGAAGAACGGGAGCAGGTGGTAGAGCTCGGTTCGGATATCACCAAAAGCGATAAGGGTAATATCTACACACTGACCATTATTGGCCAAGTCGAGGGACATCAGGTTTTGCCGGAAAACTGTAAGACAACAAAATACGAGCATGTACTGCCGTTGCTTGCCGGCATCGAAGAAAGTGATGACATTGACGGCCTTTTGCTGCTGCTCAATACAGTTGGCGGCGATATTGAAGCGGGTCTTGCGATTG
>JAGBEM010000027.1 GCA_017936985.1 Oscillospiraceae bacterium | reverse complement strand
TACCGTTACACTAATCCTCTGTATCTTTGCGACTCCGTTTAGGCACGGATATTATTATACGCATCGGGGCGAAAAAGTCAAGCAGTTTTTTCCTTTTTTCCAAAGTTTTTTCATCCCGGGCAGCAGTAGCTTACCCGGGAGCTGTTAACTTTATTCAAAGGGCAGGGGATGCCCTTTCAAAAATTCCTGTTTCAGATACCGGAAGGTCTCTTTTTCGCCCTTTTCTTTGAGCATAGTCAGCAGGTATTCCAGTTCCTGTCGGTTCTGCGGATGCATCAGCTCCCGCTCCCGGCTTTTCATAAAATAAGCCAGAGCAGAACTGTCGGTATAGTTTTTGCCTTGATAGATGATGCAGGCGGCCCGGCGGTCCATGATCTGTTCTGCCAGATACTTCCGCGGCATGGGAACGGATTCATAGATCCGCTTTTCCATATTCATGTCCGTCCAGTATTCATAGTGATGCCGATTGCGGCCTTTGTGGTGCATCCAGGCTTCACTGTAGCCTTTGTTTTCGCGCTCCGCGGCGTTGGGACTGCGTACGCCCTGGTAATACCGGGCGCCGTTCCAAAACTCTACAGCGGAGTATTTGGAAAGATCGTGAGTCAGACCTTGTAGGTAGAGGCCGATGCGAAAGCATCCTGCCATGACACAGAGTCTGTGCCGGGTGATGGTTTTAAAATGCTGCCAAGGTTTCATGGGACACCTTCTAACGAATCAATGATGAAATAAGCCTACCACAGATCGGCTGCCTTTTCAAGGTCTGCGATGGCCTGCAGTCAGTTTTTTATAAAATTGATCATCTGGTGGATAACGTCAATAATTGACAGAAGTCTGCTTCAGCGATATAATAAAAGCAGTTTTTACCTGAGCATCAAGGAGGATCTGCGATGAAATCATCCCCCAAAACCCAACGAAAGCGCGGCCAGACGGTCAGTGTGATCTGTACCGGCTGTCTGGAGGTCATGGCGTTGGCATTGTTTATGCTGTATGCACTGACCGGATATGTACCGCTGCTTTCTGCGGCTTTGATCATAGCTTTACCGGCGTTTTTGCAGCTTGTGATTTTGCTTCCCAGACAGCGGGAAGGGATTCATGAGCCGGTGGAAACTTTAGAAGAACCGGAAGAGCCTGAGCAGCCTGCGAAAAAGCGTGCAGCCAGGAAAGGCAGCAGCCCCATAGCAAAGCAGTGGGCGCGAAACCGGATAGCGATACAGGTTCTGTTGTTGATCCTAATCACCGCAGCGATCCATGCCATTTATTGGCTGGTGATACCGGCGGCTGCTGTGATCCGGCTTGCCTATTATGTACCTGTGGCCCTGGCGGCGCTGGTGGTAGGCTGCATTGCCCTGGAAAAGTGGTGCAGATTTGCTTCTGAAGAGGCCGACACCTTCTTTGCGGCGGTGCTGCGCAGCTTGGCAAGCTCTTTGCGGATGAGCAGGTTTTTGTTGATTTTGCTGTTACTGGCTTCTTTGGTGGAGCTGCTTGGCCTGTTTGAGACTTGCGGCGTGATGGCGGTGATCCTGGGTGTTCTGATCGTATATGAGACGGTAAGTTTGGCATTTTTCCTGGCAGCCCGGATCATTCGCAAGGAAATGGATACCAGCCCTGAGCTGATGATCGCGCTGCCCGGCAAGGCCTTTGGTAGCACGAATTTGCTTACTTATATGGAGGAGAATACAGGCATTACCATGCGCTCTCTGTGGAGCATTCGGTTCATTCGCCAGGTGCTTCCTACGGCGGTAGTGATCCTGGTGCTGACATTGTGGCTATCTACCAGCGTGGTGCTGGTGGATACCTATCAGGAAGGCGCATTGTTCCGCATGGGAACCTTGCAGTCCGAAACACTGGCGCCGGGTATGCATTTTGTGCTTCCCTGGCCCTTTGATCGGGTAGAACTGCATGACACCCGATCCATCAATGCGGTGACGATCGGCTATGTGGCAGACGGTGACAGTGATAACCTTTGGACAGAAGGACACGGAAAAGAAGAATACCGCTTGCTGTTGGGCAGCGGTGATGAAATGGTGTCCATTAATCTGCGGATCCAGTACCGGATCCGGGATCTGTACCAGTATATTTCTTCCGCGGCAGAGCCGGCGGCACTGCTCCAGGCTCAGGCCTATGAGATTGTAACCTCCAGAACTGTGCGTTCCGATTTGGAAACCCTGCTGTCCACAGACCGGGAAGCATTTTCTCAGAGCTTCCTGGAAGAGTTGACACAGAAACTGGAACCCTTCGGTACCGGTCTTGAGGTGGTGGATGTAGTCCTGGAAAGCATCCATCCGCCGGTAGAGGTAGCATCGGTCTATCAGAGGATCATCAGCGCCGGAATCGATGCAGAGCGGATCGTGATCAACGGCGAAAATGAAGCGCAGATCGCCCGACTGGAGGCGCAGCTGACCCAAACAGCGCTGGTATCAAAGGCGAAAGTGGAACGGGAACAAGCTGTTGCTGCTGCAAAAGCGGCAGTTGCGGACTTCATGGCCAGTGTAGAAGCGGATGGCTCTTATCGGGATGCATACCGGTATTACAAATATATTGATGCACTGACAAAGGCTTATGCAGATGCCAAACTGATCATCATTGGCGAAGGAGTCGACAGCTCTAATCTGTTTATCGGTTCTATTTCGTCAGAAAGCCAGACGAATACAAAAACCGAGGCAGAGGAAGAAGGATATTAATTACCGCTGGTATGTCAACGGAGGGCATAAATATGAAAAACAACAATTCTGATATCCGGGAGCAGGAAACTGTACAGCCCGTTAAGAAAGCAAAAAAAGCAGCTTCGGCTTGGGGCTTGATCGGCAAATGTGTGACGGCGGCGGTAGTCCTGCTGGTACTGTTCTGGTTCGGCTTCGTTTGTGAGGTTCGGGAAGGCAGCTGCGCTGTGATCCAGCGCTTTGGCGCAGTCCGGGCGGAGATCACCGAATCCGGCGTTTATTTGAAGTTGCCCTGGCCCTTTGAAAATGTGGTTACTTATGACAGCAGACTTCAGTATCTGGAGACGAATAATCTGGAAACCACCACCTCTGACAAGCGCAATATCATCCTCCAGTCCTATGTGGTCTGGCAGGTGGAGGATCCGCTGCTGTACCACAACAGCGTTGGGTCTCAGGGAAATGCAAATTCCTATATCAACAGCCAGGTGTCTTCCGCAACGAACAGTATTCTGGGCAGCTATAAGCTGACAGATCTGGTATCCCTGGAGCGGGAAGCGCTGCGTATCGATCAGATCCAGCAGGAGATCTTCCAGAGAGTCCAGAAAACCTGTGCGGAAAATTACGGCATTGCGGTATCCGATGTGAGCATCTTGCGGCTTTCGCTGCCGGAGACTAACCTGAACAGTGTTTTCTCTCAGATGAAGGCAGACCGTCAGAAGGAGATCGACGAGATCCTGGCCAATGCACAGCTGGAATATACCCAGATCACCACCAAGGGCGATCAGGATGCGGCAGAGATCATTGCAAACGGCACCACAGAAGCTGCCAACATCAAGGCTGAGGCAGAAAAGGAAGTGGCTAAGATCTATGCAGAGGCTCAGGCGGCCAATCTGGAGCTATACCAGTTCCTGATGAACCTGGACAATATGATTGCCTCTGTCAACGATAAGACCATTTTGGTGGTCAAGGCAAATGAGTATCCGTTCAATGTGCTGACGGAGTATTCCAAGCATATGACCGTTGAAGGTAATGCAACGGTGATCAACGACCTGTCCTATATTCTGGGTCAGTTGCCGGAAAAGGATCGCACTGCGCTGATCGATGCGGTGTCTGCACTGATCGACCAGGCTGCCGACAACAACGGCATCACCGACGGGGAATAAGGAGCGCTTATGGAACGAAAAAGCCTTTTTTCAGAAATATTGACCACAGCGACCCGATATTTTCTGATATTGGTGATCCTGGTGGCCATCGGCATTTGCTGCTCCGGTATCCGCATTGTGGAAAGCGGAAATGTGGCGGTGATCCTGCGCTGCGGTAAAATTGTAGGAGATACGCCCGGTGAGCAGATCCATCAACCTGGTTTGCTGCTGGCATTTCCCTATATCATCGACGAGGTCGTTATGGTGCCTACCAGCAGCGTCATTGAACAAAGCGTTACAACTTACTATACGGACAATTCAGAAACGGCTACCACGAAATATGTAATCACCGGTGATCAGAATATCGCGACATTATCCGCATCGGTGAAATATGTGATTTCAGACCCGGTAGCCTATGCGCTGTATGTCAGTGATGTTTCCTCGATTATCAATGCCTGTGTCAGCAACGCTATGATGACGGAAGCTGCCGGTACGGATGTGGATGAGCTGTTGACCACCGGCAAGGATAACTATATCCATGCAGCCCAGCAAAGGGCTTCTGAAAAGATCAACCAGTCCGGTATCGGCGTGACATTGACCACCATTGAGCTGACCAATGTCAGTGTGGCCATGGAAGTACGGGAAAAGTACAACAATGTCAATGCCGCCACAGTAGATGCAGCCACATTGCGGGAAGCTGCTGAAAACTACAATTCCACCGTCATTCCCAACGCCCAGGAAGAGGCAACACAGTTGGTTACCAAGGCAACTGCTGACAAGGCTACCGCCGTTGCCGGCGCAACGGCTGCTCTGGCAGAATTCTGGGGTTTGGTAGAAGAATACGAAACCAGTCCGCAAGCCCTGCGCACCCGGGTCTATTCAGAAAAGGTCACGCAGATGTTGGAGAAGATCGGCTCTGTGAAGGTGGTCCAGGAGGGCGATACCAATATCTTTATCGATCCCTAGGAGGTGCTTTATGGAGAATATCGATCATATGACACGAAACTCTCTGGAAGCCCTCTCCCGGGATAATCTGACAGAAGAGGCAAGCCGTCGCCTGCGCAAAGATATTATTTGCGGCATTGCGTCCTTATCCTTGCTGGCGGCAGGTTTGATCTATACCTATGTATTTGGGAATCCCCATCCGATTGTTCCGAATTTGCTGTATTTTCTGGGATTTCTTATAGAAGGTGTTCCGGTGATCGTTGCAGGTATTAAGGGCTTGCTGACGAAAAATACCAGCAACACAATGGAGATCCTGGTGGCCATTGCTATTGTAGCCTGTGTGTTCAATCAGGATTTGATCCTTGCACTGCTGATCCCATTGATTTTAAATGCGGTCCACTTGCTGGAAGAAAGAAGCATCATGGGCGGCCGGGATGTGATCGACAACCTGATGAATATGCAGCAACGCACCGCAATTTTGCTGGAAAGCGATCAAGAGCGGGAAGTGGAGGCAAAAACGCTGAAAGTCGGTCAGCGGATCATTATCAAACCCGGTATGGGCATTCCCATCGACGGCGTGATCGTGAGTGGGCAATCCAATGTGGATCAGAAATCCCTGACCGGTGAACCCCACCCGGCAGCAGTGAAGGAAGGGGACAATATCTACGCCGGCACAGTTAATCTGGACGGTATGCTGATCGTGGAGGTCCAAAAGGAACACGAAAATACTACCTTTTCAAAGATCCTGCAGCTTTTGGAGCAGTCGGAGAATATCTCTGTTCCGGAAACAAGACTGATTGACCGGTTTTTGACCTATTATATTCCTTTTGTGCTGGCGGTAGCGGCAGCCGCTGCGCTGATTACGGGGGATGTGGGCACGGCTATCGCGACTTTGGTGGTCAGCTGTCCCTGTGGACAGATGCTGGTGTCCTCTGCGCCGATGATTGCGGCACTGTCCTGCGCTACTAAACGGGGCGTGCTGATCAAAAATGCCAAGTTTATTGAAGAACTGACCCGGATCGATACAGTGGTTTTTGACAAGACCGGCACCATTACCAAGGGCCAGCTGAACCTTACGGATACCATTCCCTGGGGAGATGCGCTGACACCGGAGGCACTGCTGGAGCAGACGGCAATTTTGGCGTCCGCGTCTAATCACCCGGTTTCCCGGGCTGTGGTTCGGGCATACGGCGATGTGAGTGTGGAACACAATTACAGCATCCACGAGGTTTCCGGCGGCGGCTTGGAAGCAATAGCACCGGATGGCAGTGTGTTGCGTTTTGGCAGAAGAGAGTGGCTGGAAAGCCTGGGTTGCGTCATCGATGAATACTTCCCGGCAGATGCTGTGGGCTCGGTCAGTTATCTGACCAAGGACTGCAGGTTGCTTGGCTGCTTGTGCTTTGACGACACTGTCCGGGAAAATGCAGAGGAAAGCGTATCGGCTTTGCGGCAGTTGGGCGTGGCCCATACGGTCATGCTGACCGGCGACCGGGAGGCCCCAGCTATACGGATCCGGGAAAAGGTAGGCATCGATACGGTCCACGCCCGTTTGCTGCCCCAGGATAAGCTGGAAAAGCTGCGCCAGATCAATACAGAAGACCATCATGTGTTGGTGGTAGGTGACGGCATCAACGATGCACTGATCCTACGGGAGGCAGACGTGGGCATCGCTATGGGTGCCATGGGTACGGATGTAGCCATTGAGTCGGCGGATATTGCTTTGATGAACAACAATCTGATGAATATTCCGTTTGTAGTGGAACTGGCAAGCCAGACCCGGCGGATCATTTATCAGAATATGGTGCTATCCATCGGTATCAGCCTGACAATGATCGCGCTGTCGGCATTTGGCCTGGTCAGTGCTCTGGCCGGCAGTATTCTGCATAATTTCGGCGCGTTTGCGGTGCTGTTCAACAGTTCCCGGATATTACGGCAGGCAGAAGATATGTAAGAAAGAGGAGGCGATCGCCTCCTCTTTTTCAACAAAATGCGGCAAATACTTGCACAGTTCTCCGGTATGTGCTATAGTGGGTGCGTGCTTCAGCGCAAATTCAGCACCGGAGGTCATATATGAAAGATTTTTTGATCTACTTCCTGGGAGAAGGAAAAACAGAAGAATTTGCAAACTTTACCCTTGCGCATTTTTTACCGATCTTGATTTCGGTCGGCGTGATCTTGTTGATCCGGCATTTCCGCGGTGCGCTGCGCCAAAGCAAGCATGAAGAAAAACTTCGCTATTTGCTGGCATTTATGCTGATCATCAGCGAAATGTCGTACTACTGGCGGTTGGTAGCCATTCCGTCCCTGGGGCCCAATCCTGTGGATCACCTGCCAATTACCGTGTGTGGCTGGGCGGTTGTATTCTGTAGCTATATGGTGATCGGAAAATCCCAGACGCTGTTTGATATTTCCTATTTCTGGCTGTTTGCCGGCTCCATTTTTGCCCTGATCACCCCAACGGTTATTACATACACTGGCCCGTCCCGGTTCCGGTATTACCAGTTCTGGCTGGAGCATACGCTGGGCTATGTGGCTATTTTCTATATGATCTTCGTGCATGGGATGCGCCCGACGATCAAGTCAGCTGCGAAATCCTATGTGGCGCTGATCGTTCTGGCGATGGTTGCCTACTGGGCAAATGCCTTGATCGGCCCGGGAGCGAACTATCTGTTCATGGCAAAGCCGGAGGATACACCTTCGATCCTCGATATTTTGCCGCCAAATCACGCATTGCGTATTGTGATCATGGCAGCAGCGGTTACGGCTTTGTATGCAGTGGCATATCTGCCTTGGTATCTCAAAGATCACAAAGTGAAAAAAGAAGTGGCGGCTGCTTCCTAATATCACAAAAAGTGGATACCCAAATGGGTATCCACTTTTTGTGGCATTAATTACTAAGTACCAGTTCTTCCAGTGTTTTCCTATCATCAGACCGCCAGGTGTCTGTGTTGAACGAGTTGTTGCTGCCCCAACCGTTATAGTTGTTCGGAGTAGCCGTACCCTTTGTCAAAGGCACTAGATCGACCCATTCGCTTCCGCCCTCCGGAATGGTAAAGGAAGCAGCGTAAACAACGACTGTTCCGCTGGATATGGTTAGATTTTGGGATGTGATATACAAAGTCATTTCAACGCCCCGAACGGTGTAAGGCGTGTTGCGATTTGTATAGGTGTAGGTTGCACCGGTCTTTGTATTGCCATCCAGGTCTTCGCGCTTGATCATCATAGTGATGGGTTCTGCTTTTCCGTCGCCATCCAGATCCATGGACATAAACTCGCTGCCGAACAGATTCTCAATGACATTGGAATCGGTACTGGAAGAGCCGACCACATTACCAATGTAGGTAACAGCAGAGGCTTTGTTGTAGCCGCTACGGTTATCCATGGCGGTGTCCAGCGTATCATAGGAATTGGGGGTGGCAATGTTATTCAGAATTTCTCTGAATCTGTCTACCGCAGTCTTGGCTACCACGATACCAATGGAATCCTTGTCCACCACAAAGTTGAAGTGGAGCTGAGCTGCCAGCGTGGTATCGGAAATGGCGGCGGTATTGTCGTAGGAAAAGGTTACAGTTATGGTTTTGTAGGTTTTGGGCTCCACTGCATCCTTCTGGGCAATACCTGCGACTTTGTACACAATGTTGTTGTTATCCGAAGACAGCGTTTCCGTTTTATTGTAATAATAGATAGCGTCTGTGCTGTTGTAGAAAGTCACATCCACAGAAACGGTCGAGGATGCAGCGGCCGTCAAATCCAGGTCAGCGGTGATATTGGTATCTCCACTTTTTGTGGCAGAAGCACTGTCGTATGTGCCCCCGGTGACCGCTATCTTCGTGATATACAGCGTTCCGTAATGAAAATTGGAAAGCCCTCCGGTCATATTCGCTTCCATGGGGTCAGGGCTTGTCAGATACACCCAGGAAGCATATACTCCAGAAAACACCAGCGGCATCAAAATCACAAGCAGTGCCAGGAGAGCAATGAAAATTCTTCTGCTTTTCATTCATTATTCTCCTTTCGCGCCGCTGAGTACAGCTTCCTCCTGGTGGAGAAATCCGATTTCTGTCAGCCGGGACACTTTGGCTTCCCAAAGCTTCTTTTCCGCAATGGGGGTGGCAACAACGGCGAAGATCACGAGCAGGATGCACAGGTATCCTGCCGGAGACTGCATAAATGCGAAGAAACTGCCAACATAGGGGATGCGCTGACCGCGATAGATGGCTTTCATCTGCTCATAAAGGACAGGAAACTCGTCTGCGTATTTTACGGCATCGCCCTGCAGCAGGAAATGTCTGCAATCCGGGTGCTTTTCGTTGGGTTCTTCGATGCCGACAATGCGGTGGATGATTAGATCCCCCCGATATTCGTATACAACGATGTCGTACAGCTGCAGCTCAAATTCGCCTGGAAGCTCCTCGGTAAAGATCAGATCAAACATCTGAAACTGATCGTTCAGTCCGTTTTTTTGCAGATAGGTATTTTCCCGGTGCTGATAGGACATGGATTCAGAAAGGACCACCTTGGGAACAGCAATGGGACCAGTTACCTGATCATTGGACAGCTGAATGCCGACAGATAGGGCGAAAACGGCAAAGATTGCTACGAGAAGCACGATTGTAATGGTGTTGCAGACGATCTTCCCGCCAACGGAAGCGGACATTTCTTTTACATATTCTTTTTTGATACGTTCATCTTCCAGACCGTGCCGGATGGTTTTCATTGCCTGCTTGATAATGTAATAAAGCATACATCCAAATAGTGCGGTAAGTGCTATAAAAACGATCAGACACAGCAGGAAAACATAAAGGTCATATCCTGCCATGGTTTTTGTCTCCATAAAGCATTATCCCATGTGAAACATGGGATAATGCATCTGCTTAAGGTAGTATTTTATTAGGTTCCGCTGACGACTGCAGCAGCCTTGACATTCAGGCGGAAAATAGCCTTCATCTGTGCAGCCTGGAAAGCCAGGTACTCGTCATTGGTGTCCAGACAGAAGCCGTCGTTCAGAGTAATGGCGTTGGCCAGTTCAGAAGCCTGAATGGTATATGTATAAACATCATCATCATCGCCGGACTTAGTCCACATGGCTTTATCCAGAGTCAAGGAGAAACTGGAATTAACCGTGAAGATGGCTTTGTCGTCATATGTGGCGGAGCTCAAATCCTCGGTGTAGATAGTAACAGTTGGTGTCAGTGCGGCGGTCAAGGCAGACTCAGAGATCTGGTCGTGAGCAGTAAAGGTGAAGGAAACACTGCCGGTCAAACGCATGACAGGTGTGTAATCACCGGTGTCCTTCTGGTCGATGGTATAAGACAGGGTGTTGGATGTGACTTCATACACACCGGCGGAGCCGCTGAAATCAACGCCGGCCATCTGATGGGTCAGCGGGATCTTGTATTCTGCAACGGAAGTACCGGGGTAGGTCCAGGTGGCGTATACGCCGCCGATGGTAACACAAAGGATCAGTGCTACCAGAATGCTAAGCTTTTTCATTTTGAATTACCTCCAAATGATAGTCAATAAGGTTGATCCAACTGGATGCACTTATTAAAGAGTATTATAGCACCATGAATTTAAAAATCAATACCTTCAGCAGTTTTTCAGCATAAATTTGTTTCCCAACTGAAGAAAAATGTACGCGAGATGAAAACGCTAATTGCATGGCTGAATGTGTCTAATGCGTTACCATATTCCAATTTGTAAACAAAAAACGAAGACAGAAAAAATCCACCAGCACTGCCGGTGGATGTGCTTTTGTGAACTTCAATCCAACTCAAAAACTTTTATGAGCTTCGGTTGGGCACCGGTCACCGGATCCATTTCATGACCATAACATCTTTCATATAGTCGTTCCATTTGTCAACAACAGGGCTTTGCGCCTGCACCCGGGCGGCGTGGTCGGCACCCTGTTCGCTTTCGTAATAGCCGAAAAGTTCGTTGCCTATATTCCAGATGGTGTAGTTGCAAATGCCGGCTTCTTTCAAAACCGCAACCAATTCAGGCCAGATCTCATCATGGCGTTTGCAGTATGCATCAAAGCAGCCGTCCTTAATAATAGCTTTCCAAGCGTATTTTTCCATAACACAAACTCCTGTTTTCAGATTTGATTTGTATAGCCAGTATAGCATAGGTTTTAGGATATTTCTATAGATTGTTTTGAAAAAACGCACCGGAAGGGACTCGTTTGCATTTTTGCCCTTGCATAAGACGGGCAAAAATTAAGGTAGCAACCAGTTTTTTTGAACTGGTTGCAGCAATATGCCACCAGCATATTGCGATTTGATCGTTCGAGTCCCTTCCTCTCTGCATAAATAAAAGACGCAGTGGATTTTATCATCCCCTGCGTCTTTTATTGGTACACCGGAAGGGAACTGAACAGTTGTTGTCAATTCCGCATCTGTGGAAAGGTCGATATGCCCGTCTGGATCTGCATCTAGGATGGTCCATATGTCGATGCGGTCGCTGGCTACTTCCACGCGGTAGACAAGGGAAAATAGGACAGAAGGATCTGCTTCAGGGCAGCGAATGATGTTTGCCAAGATTTCCCGAAGGCGTTGCTCTGGTAGTGCGGAGGCATCTACATTGGCTTTCAGTATACGCATATCCCTTTCTACAGTTGCTTTCTGTGTTTCCAGATCTACAATCCTGTCTTTCAGCGCAGGGCTAGCGAGACCGTTCAGAACGGCATCTAGGGCGTTGTCCAGCTTGGTAGAAATTTCTTTGCTTTGGGCAATCAATACCTGCAGGCGGGCAACGGCGTCGTTCTGGATTCCTTGTGACTGTGATCGCAGGATGATAATTAACTCTTCAATCTTTTGGGGCGAGCCGAAGAAACTGCGGAGGTTATCTATCACAGCTTGCTCCAGCTCATCAACAGCGATTGGCGCTGCATCGCAAGTATGCAGTCGTTTCTTGCCGGTGCAGCGGTAGTAATAATACTTCTGATGGGAGATGCTAACCGTCATGGCGGACTTGCATTCTGCACAGAACACTTTTCCCCTGAGAGGGTATTCCCGGTTTATGGCCGGCCTGCCGCCTTGCTGGCGTTTGCGAAGGTTGAGCTTCTGTTGCACCCGATCGAAGAGGTCTTTATCGACAATGGGCGGTATGGCATCTTCAATGCGGATCACATCGGTGCCATCTTTGCTGTGCGTGTTGCGTGTGCCGTCCTCCCGGTAGGGCATAGCGCCGTAGGTCAGCACACCAATATACTTCTCGTTGTGTAGAAGATCGTGCAGGCTGTTGGAGCCGAAAGTATTGCCACGCTTAGTTTTAATACCATCGGCATTCAAGCCCTCGATAATCTGCCGGTAAGACATGCCGGAAGCGTACTCCCGGAATATCCGTCGCACTGTGGCGGCTTCTTCTTCGCAGACCACAAGTCGGCCATCTTCTACAACATATCCAAGAGCGGGCTTGCCGCCTGTGTGCAGACCGTTGCGGGCCATGAAGCGCATCTTCTCCATGACTTTCTGCCGGGTCTGCAATGCCCAGATTTGATTAAACAAAGCCATACTGCCTTCGGTTAGGAAGTTGGTGGGATCGCGGAGATCCTTGCCGATCATCGGCTGGGTAACGCACACCACCCGGACACCCATAGAGGACAGCTCATCGCGAAAGGCAAACCATGCGGTCATTTTGCGGAACATGCGGGACTGATCGTAAATGACAACCGTGTCCGCAAGGCCCTGCCTGAGCTGTTGCATCATAGCTTCGTATTGGGGCCGAGTATCTTTCATTCCGGAGGTGGCTTCATCTGCAAAAACACCCAGAATGGGCATGTCGTTCTGCCGGCACCATTCTGTGCATTTATCGACCTGGACTTCGATGCTGTCTGGATTTTGATTATCTGTGGAATAGCGGGCATTGATAAATGCACCGTGTTGTCGTTTGATAGCCATGTTTCCTCCTTGCTTTTTCGGAGGGGATGTGTTACCATAAATAGGTGGACTTCCCCTATAGTGATGTGTGGGTGGTTTTCTACACGCCGCTCTGGTGCGCCAACACCAGGGCGGTATTTTTACATATATTGAGAGATTAAATCAAAAAAAGCGGTTTCAGAGATAACTGAAAGCTCAAGTCCCTTTTTCATGAGCGTCTCAGCTTTTTTCATTTTGTTAGTTTTTCCCTCTTTTACTGACTTAGCAAATTCGCCACTGCCAATTACGAGATAGTTGGTGCTTGCGTTTATGGAATCCTGAGGGATGCCGCCAAGGTTGACAACAGTCTGGAAGGCTTCTTTACGAGACATAGCTGACAATGTACCTGTAAAAACAATAACCTTACCATAAATAGGGTTGGTTGTATCAATATTCGAAACTGTAGCAGAAACGGTTTTCAAAGAACCAGTGTAATTGTAAGTGCATCGCTCGACAAACTCAGCTTCAGAACAGTCATCGAGAATGCGATTGCGCATATTTAAGTAACATTCTGCAGTAGTACGGCAATCAAATTCTGCACGATGCGATCCATCAACTGTGATTCCACAGGCTTGAGCTATATCGGTCAGCCGGTGGTGTTTCAATTCCGGAAAAACCTTGCGTGCAATACGAAGGGTGTCTATGAAATCATTTTTTAACGCGGTGTCGCAATGGAACTCCATTGCATCATAAAGAAAGTTTATATCAAAATTGGCATTATGTGCAAGCAGAACAGAATCTCCTATAAAAGTGCACAATTCAGGCATGACTGAGGTTGGATCAGGAGCGGCAGATAGCATTTCGTTAGTTATGCCGGTTAGGTCTGTAATAAAACTATCAACAAATCTAGGTGTCCATTCTCCTGTTTCAGAATCCATTACATATTGCACACGAGGCTTAACTAGAGTAGAAAACATATCAACGCATTGGTCACCAATATATCGAAGCGCGCACACTTCGATGATATCACAAAGTTCATAATCAAGACCCGTGGTTTCGGTGTCAATAACGATAAATTCTGTTGGAAGCGATATGATGCTCTTTCCTTTATGTTCCCGCATAAAAACCTCCTATATTAAAAAACAACTGATCTTCGCTCTGTCCAGTAGGACAGGGCGTTTTTTATATCCTGCTCAGGCAGGTCAAAGTATTCCGCCAGTTCCCACAGCTCAGTGAGACCGGCAGCAAATGCCTCCCGGAATGAGTCTTTCGTCAGACAATGCTGTGCTGCCCAGCGGTTTGCACGATATTCACTGCGTTCCACGGTTTCGTATGGGCTACTGACCTTGTGCAGCGCACCGGTGGCGGCGTGGCCCAGCTCATGCATACATACACCATTGAGCTGCCGCAGAGAGGTGATCGCCGAGAAATCCAGAAAGATCGCGGTATCTTCTCCGTCGCGGATTGTAGCACCGGGGGAGGGCATTCCTGTGTAAGGGATCACATCCACCGCGTTTTGCTGGCAGTAATGATAAAATTGTGACAGATCGAACACGGCGGCCTCCTTACTGAGACCGCTTCTCCTTTCTCTGGCGCATTAGTCGCACCATGTCACGGACGGTCTCTTTTTCATCTTCATTCAATTCCTTAAAATCGCCATAGAAGGCTACATCTACATCGTCCAGAATATCGCGCTCACCATTTTCGGTGGGCGCTTTTTTGTTTCCTTTTTGCTCGATGGTAAATATTACTCCGAGATAATCTTCAATTTTTTTGATTGCAGCACTGGATGGAGAGTAGATTCGTTTCCGCCACTGAGACATGGTTGCACTTGAAATGCCGCTTTCCCTGTAAAACTGTTCTTTGGGGATACGGCGCCTCTTTAATTCGATTTCAACCATTTGCACAAATGCTAAACCGTCCAAAATACTAAGCCTCCCTTTGTGCAAACCGCATAAAAATATAAAATATGTTAAGTTTAGCTTGACATTAAGCGAGAATGTGATTATACTAAGCTCAGCTTAACAAAGGGCGCAAGAAACACGCCCCCGACTTAGCGGTTGCACTTAATATTTGGTTTGTTGGCACTTCCTATATTAAGCGAAACTTACTAAGTTGTCAAGCGAAAACTTAGTGAAAGGAGGGATTTATTTGAGTTTTTTGTCTGCAAGAAAGAAAGCGGGGCTTTCTCAGGCGGATGTTGCAGATGCGCTGGGCGTCGCTCCTGCGGCGGTGAGTCAGTGGGAAACGGGCAAGACAATGCCCGATCCCCGTAAACTGCCCAAAATCGCGGAGACGTTAAGCTGTACCGTCGACGAACTGCTATCTCCATCCGCACCCACAGAGTAACACAGTATTAGTCCGTTTAACCGGACAGAAAGGAAGGCGTTAAGGTGCCAGAAGAATTACGAGAAATTAAGGAAAAACTGGCAGCCATTGAATCGTTACTTCAACGGCTACCAGAAATTCAGTCGGCAGTATTCTTACGGATGCTTGATGAATACCAATCAGCAAGGCTCACTGGCAAGAAGGCTAGCGATCTTTGGGAAATTCCTAGTCCTCCGGCACGGTGAAGCCAATTTTTCGCCGAGGTTGATCGGGATCTTTGGGAACAGAGGTCAAAAGGAAATTCAGCTGACTTACATGTTGAATTAATGTAGACTCTCTGCCATCTACATAACCCTTAAAGATAATCAAGACGGATTCCTCATATCCGATGTGTGTTACTTCCATCAGAATTGAGTTGCCAAAGTGTGTCAACAGAAGTGCCACATCACGATCTGGATCCAAGGAATTTTGGAATTCTAGAACATAGTGCTTGATTAAGTCTACTTGGGTATCAGAGTAGCTGTAGACCACAGGAAGAGGTCTGATCTCGAAACCCGCAGAATTAATCGGGTTTATGTCAAGACCTTGGAAATCATACATCATGTCACCCCCTTTCGAGATGATTCTACCAGAAGGAATTGGAAAAAACAAGCGCACAGAATTATTTATCACAATATATTGTGGAGCATCTATCCACCACAAACAGAAAGGAAGAAGAACATGCCTATCGTAGTCAGCCGGAAAACTGGCAAAATAATTTCCGCACCGGAAATTACGCAGGAACAGAAGGATGCTGTGTGGGCAATTATTGTCAAGCTTTATGCACAGAAGCATCCTGAGATATTCAATACGGACAAAGAAGGAGATACATATGGAAACTAAGAAAATGAAAGCGTCTGATCGGCGCATCCTTGTAACCTTGGCGGTTTACCTTGCCACGATCCTTTTGGCGTTGATCCTGGGTGTGACCCATCAGATTGCTGGCTGGGTGGCGCAGGTGGCGGTAGCGTTGTCGCTGTTCCGGCTGGTGTTTCTGCTTGGCTGGGGCGAGGCAAGACGGGGTAAACACTGGCGCGTATGACCCCACAAAGTAAAGGGGTGATACGGGCGAGAGGTGCTTCAGGAAGCATACCCGTAGCACAGCGGGAGGCAGTCGGTTCGAATCCGGCCTTGCCCTCCACCCCGATACAGGCGGCGCACCTGTGGGGCTTAAAAAAGCAGAGCCTGCGCCAAAGGGCTCTGAATATGAGAGTGCCCTGGATGATTCCTATAAGTCCGGGACGGGAGCGGGTCGCGGAAGCGGCGCAGCAGACAGCTAACGGTGGGGTGGCTGAAAGAAAAAATATGGTGCATCCTTTGATGCACCATTTGTAAACGGAAAAGGAGTGTAGCGGTATGACGTGTGGTTTTACGGTACCGAACCAGGAGCAAAGAAAATTGCTTCAGGAATGCGGCATAGAGCCGGCAGGATATGCGGTGACCTTTGATGATAAGGACCGGTTGTGCCTGCTGCATCTGAAAAGCCGCAATGAAATCATGATATGTAAGAACAGGAGGGTAACCAATGGTAATCAATGAAAAGGCCCTGGTGTGCCAAGTGAAAGAGGCCTACAAGACAGGCGGTTACACAGTGGCGGTCCAGGGCGGCCGAATGATGCTGAGCAACGGCTATTGGCTGGCAAGCATCGATGAAAAGAATGTGCCCAGCAATCTGCTGAGCGTTCTGGCGGGCCATATCCGTGATGTACCCAAAGAGGGACAGGCCTACCGCGTCTATAAGACCAAGGAAGGACCGTTCACGCAGAGTCAGATGCTGTCTGATGCGGTGAAGCCCATGCAAACAATGCACAGTGAGCGAGATACGGCATGGGAAGAAGCCAACCCGCCTATGATGCTGCACACACCGTTGACCTATAACGGTATGCAGTTGTGGCAGGGGCTTCCCGGCAAAGAAATCTATATGATTGATCCGCGCTATTCCGTTCTCATCGATCCCAAAGCGGAAGAGGTATGGGAAGTGGGCAACGGCCTGTACGTGCAGGGAGAGATCAGTGAGCTGTGGGTGCTTCGGGTTGCTGAAGGCACAGCGGCAGGGAAGATCAAGCACCTGGAGACAATCACCTGGGCGCAGACATAAAAAGGCGGCACCCCCACCGACCAAAGCAGGGTGCCGCACAATTTCAAAAAGCCAGCCGATTGGGGCTGTGTGATTATTATAGCATACAGCTCCGTTTTCGGCAAGAAGAAAATGGAGGTTTATATGATCACAATGAACAACTGGGCTACGCAAGCTGTGGCCAAGCTGGAGAAAGAAAAGGTTGCGGTTGCCGGTCAGAAAGAGAAGGCCATGGCAGATGCAGTTGTGGCGGCGATAAAGGATTTCTGCCTGCAGGACGAGGAGTTTGCGCAGGCAATCGTGCAGGGTGGTACCTTTGCTGACTGCATGAAGTCCGTAGCCAAGGGCGTTGGAAGCTACATTTCGGATTTGGACGCCTACAAGAAGGCAGTGCAGTTCTATTTCCCGGGTGCGAAGATCCAGATGCAAATGACCATCGATCTGATCGGTGATGCCGCCGGCGACGCCAAGGCCCCGACCGGTGGCGGGCTTATTCTCAATCTGGAAGACTTCATTTGAGGGCACTGCCGTGAGGATCGACAAAAGTATCAAAGAGCTGCCGTGGCCGCAAGAATTCAAGAGCAAGAAATACGATGCATTAATAACTCTGCACTGGCCTGTGATCCACGGCGAAAAATTGCTGGTGGCGGCATTTACCAGAAACTCGGGCAAATACATATGGCGGACCGGCAAGGACTTTCGCCTTGTATGTTCCAAAGAACACAATACAGCCGCACTCCTTTATAGAGATTCCCGGATTGCTCAACGACAGTTGCCCCAGTATGCATTGAGAGAGATCTGTTTCTATCCCAATAGTGATATTCCCAAAATAAGCAAGGAGGATAAAGCAGCACTCCTGGAATGGCTTGATATGAAGGATAACACGGACACAAAGAGCATTGTGCCGAAGCTGTGCGAGTGGGTACAGCAAGCTATGGAATCGGAAACCCAAAAAGAGCGGGATGCTCGCGGCGAGCTCCGGGATGAAGACGTGCTTTTGTGCCCCGAAGAGCTGCCGGACGGTCTGATTGCTTACATCGAGCAGAATGTTCTGCCACAGGATGATGTGCTCATTTACAAAAAGGGAAATGTACGCGGGACTTGCTATCTGTGCCGACGGGAAGTGCGGGCAAGAAGTGAGCGGTTCACGCAAGGCAACAGAGTCAAGTGCCCAAACTGTGGCCAAGAGGTCTCTGCGCTGCTGGGTACCAGCGACAGATTCCGAGTTGACTATGTGGAGGATATCGTGACGCTGCAGAAGGGGACGGACGGGAAAACGGTCTTTCTCAGGCAGTGGCATTTGATCCGGGACCCAAGTGCACAGTGGGAAGATATACCTGCATTTTTGGAGGAAATATGCAGGTATGCTATTCGAGGGGACCGCGTTGCAAAATGGCAGCTTGAAGCCAAAACGAATTGGTACGGCAGCGCACAGAGATACAAACTAAATAACTGGACAAAGTTTGAATCCGTAACAGCTGTATATGATGATCGCTACTATTTTTACCTGCCACAAAACTGGCGCCAAATCATCAGCGAAACCAGCTTGCAGTACTGCCCGGTGGATGAATATGTGGCGCATATGAAAAATGGCTACATGACCCGCCGCAACACGATCCGCTTCCTTTTAGACTGGGTCAGGTATCCGGCAATCGAGAAGTTTTGGAAGGCAGGATACAAAGGCGTTGTTTCTGAGCGCATTTGGGGACTCAACAAGGAAACACAGCACACGATCCGCTGGAGCAAGGATAGTATAAAATCTGCGCTCCGCTTTCCTGCGAGGTTTCTAAAAATCCACGAGCCACAAGACTGGACAATGCATGATTTTGCAAAGGTGGCGGGCTTATGGAAGCAAGTCGAGTCGGGCGAACTTCCGGAGAGAGATCTACCAGAAATGGCAGAATCGATGGCGACTTTGGCAGACATCAAGGACGCAATTGGGCACGCGAGTATCCATAAAATTCTGAAATATGTGGGGGAGTGTGTCAAACAAGAACGTGAGTGCCGCCGCATCGAAGCGGAGAAAGCAAAGCGAGAGGGTAAGTGTTACTGGGGCGGAAAACCATTTGACACCCCGCATACATATCGTGATTATTTGGCGGATTGTGTCAAATTGAATTTAGACCTCGATGATCGTGCGGTTTTATTTCCCCAAGATCTGAACGCCGCACACGCAAGGACGATTGCCCAAGTGAAGCACAAGGCAAACGAATTGAGTCGCGAAGCATTTTTGCGAGAGGTGAAACGCCTCAGCTGGATGGAATGGCAAAAAAACGGCTTGATGATTCGCCTGCCGGTGGATGGAGATGAGCTGACAGCAGAGGGAGCTTACCTGCACCACTGCGTTGGCGGCTATGTCGACAGAATGGCCAATGGGAAAACGACGATCTTGCTGGTTCGCCGCGTTGATGAGCCGGACAAGCCTTTCTACACACTGGAATGGCTAAACGGCAAAGTTCAGCAGTGCCGAACAACACACAATGAGGACTATTCACAAAATGAGGAGGTAAAAGCCTTCATCGATGAATGGGTCAAGAGAATAACGAAAAAGCCCAAGAAAAAGAAGGCTAATAAGGCTGCTTAATAGGAGGAAAACAGCATGAGTGAAATGATTGTACCGAACTATCAGCGCGGTATTGCAGAGGTAACCCGGGATATTCGGATTAAAACGGGGCAGTTCCTGATGGATGCCATCGAGATTGGGCGCCTGCTTTTTGAAGCAAAGGCGATGGTTGATCCGGGCGGCTGGATGCAATATGTGGCGGAGGAGCTGCCGTTCTCCCATTCCTGGGCGAATAACTATATGCGCCTTTATAAGGAATTGGGCGGTGAGCAGATCTCTCTGTTTGGAAATTCGCAGGCGCTTGCGAATCTAAGTCCTACACAGGCGTTGGAATTGCTTGCATTACCTGCACAGGAACGGGATGAGTTTGTGCAGACCCACGATGTGGAGAATATGTCCACCCGGGAACTGCATCAGGCGATCCGGGAGAGGGACGAAGCCTTGCAAGCACAACAAGACGCAGAACGCGCCCAGGCAGATGCAGAGGAACGGGCTGAGCAGCAGAAAGAAGCTGCTAAGCGCGCTGAGGAAGAGGCCGAACGACTGCGTGCTGCTATAGCTAAGGCGCAGGCAGAACAAACTGCTGCCGCACAAAAACTTGAGAAACTGCAGAAGCAGGTTGCAAAGGCCAAAGAAAATGAAAAGGCAGCACAGGAGGCTTTGGCTAAGGCCAAGGAAAACCCGGATGTGCCGGAAGCCGTTATGGAGCAGCTTCGCCAGGAAGTGGCCGCTACTGCTGCCCAAAAGGCTACAGAGGATCTGCAGAAACAGCTTAACGCCGCAGAACAGCAGGTGGCAGCAGCGACTGCCAAGGCACAAGAGGCAGAACAGAAACTGGCGGCGGCTCAAAAAGCGGTGAAATTATCGAATCCTGAAACAGCGGTGTTCCAAGCCCTTAGCAATCGGCTTGTGGATGAGTTTAACCGTGTACATGGTCAATTGCTGAAAGTTCAGCAGTCTGATCCCAATACTGGAAGCAAATTGCAGATCGCAATACTGGATACCATCGATAAGATGCGTGTCATGATTGCCGGGAGCTGACGGTGTTCTTCTTTGAAGAGGAATCGGTGTGGCGGAAATATATAGCGGAGCTGGGTATCCAGAAGGATATTGATTACCTAAAGAGCAAGGGGCTTCCACACGAATGGCCCACCCATGTGGTGGATTTGAAACATCCTGCAACGCTGAAAGCCACCGTTGTTGCCAGTTTGTATAAGAGTCAGTGCCCCTATTACAAAGGCTTCTGGCTCTGTGGGGGTGCTGGCTCCGTCGAGTGTATTGCCGCGGGCGAGCTCCTACCTGGCAATGTTTGGTACAATGTCTGCTCTAAAGAACATACTCAGTGTCCATTTTACCGGGAGAAATCCAAACATGACTAAATATCTCATTACATTCAAAAGAAAGGCTGGCCGGGTGACTCACTTGGTGGAGATGCCTAGTATGCCGAAACTGTTGGCGTGGATTGAAAAGAACGGCGCCGGCTGTGATACCGTGCTGATTCAGCGCGTGGAAGATAAAACATAGGAGGAATTAAATATGTCAAACTACATCGTAATCAAAGGTCAGAAAATCGAGCTGACCGAGGAACAAGCCGAGCGGATCAAGGCGGGGCTGCAGGAAAAGGACATCCGCCTTGGTGATGCGGCGGCAGGTGATGTCGTTAAGGTCGGCGAGCATGAAATGATCGTGCTGGATCACATCGATGGTGCTACGTTGCTGATCTGTAAGGAATTTATCGACACCTGCACATTCGGTACCAGCAATAACTACGACGGCTCCAATGCGGACAAGGCCTGCATCGAGTTTGCGACGGCTATTGCCAAGATCGCCGGTGAGGATAATGTGATCCTACATGAGGTGGATCTGACTTCCGATGATGGCCTGAAGGACTATGGCTCTGTTAAGCGGTTTGCATCCCTGCTGACTGCAGATCTGTATCGCAAATATGTCTACATTCTGGACAAGCACAAACCGGACGACTGGTGGTGGCTTGCTACCGCCTTTAGCACACCTGTCCATGACGATGATCACTGGGTCAAATGCGTTTCGCCGTCTGGCTACTTCTACTACGACCGCTTCAGCGACTACGACTACGGCGTGCGCCCGTTTTGCATCTTAAAATCTGATATCTTTGTATCTAACTGAAAGGAGAACAATTATGAGTACAGCAGTAAAAAACAAGGTGGCCGGCTTCCCCGGCGTCAAGGATGGTGAGATCTTCCGGATCGCCGACATGGAGTTTATCAAATTCCCCAGTATCGATGGCAAGACCCCGGTAGTCATGCGTGACATCGCGTTTTCTTCCCGGTTCGGTGATAATAACGATCTTCGCAGCAGTAATGTGCTGGCGAAGATGCAGAATGACATCCTCCCTGAGATCATTGCTGCCGTTGGCGAGGAAAATGTCCTGTTCTTCCAGACAGACCTTACCGCTCTGGATGGTCTAAAGCCTTACGGCACGATGGAGTCCAAAATCAGTCTGGTGACCCTGGACTTTTACCGGGAGCATGTGGAGTTTTTCGACAAGTACCAGGTGGGCGAATGGTGGTGGCTCGCTACGCCGGAGTCCGCCCAGCCCCATAGTGCACCTAAGTGGATTGTTTGCGTTTCGCCGTCTGGCTACATCTACCGCCACCGCTACTACTACCTCGACAGCGGCGTGCGCCCGTTTTTGATCTTAAATTCTTCTATCTTTGAATCTTCGGAGAACTGATCATGGCAGATAACGACCTGAAGGTAATCGTCAAGGCGAAAGACCTTGCGGTTCATTCCTTCAAGCTGACATCTAACTGCAACCGATACCCTAAGAAGTATCGCCACTCCCTGGTCGACCGCATCCAGATCAAAAGCCTGGACATCTACGAAACGCTGCTTGAAGCGAACCGCATCAACAACGCAACCCACAAACGGGAGCGGTGCGAGATGATCACCCGGGCAATCACCCTCTGCGATGAGCTGCTGTTTTACATAGAGCTGTCCATGATGCTGGAACTGCTGAATGATAAGTCAGCAGAATGCTGGTCAAAGATGGTGCAGGATGTGAAATATATGTCCATCGCCTGGAGGACCAAGGAACGGCAATAAGATACCCAGGCTGTGCGTTGTATTTTTCCTTTGCGTTTCGCCGTCTGGCTACATCAACAACAACCACTACAACAACAACGACAACGGCGTGCGCCCGTATTGATGGAATGTTCGACAGAGTAGGCATAAGCCGAAATCCATACGCCACATCAAAAGAACGCACAACCTTTCCGCGAGGATAAACAAAGAGGGCTATGCTGTATGACCGATTTCGAGAAGGTAACGGATTTTCATAATATGTACCGGGCTTTCCGCAAAGCAAAGTGCGGCAAAGGCTATAAGAAAAGTGCCGCCCGGTTTAACCTGGCAGCACTGGATGGCGTAAATTTACTGATCGCTCAGCTCCGGAATAAGAACTACCGGGTGTCCGGCTATGCTGAGTTTAAGGTGTATGAGCCGAAGGAGCGTATTATCCAGACTTCCTCCTTTAAAGATAAGGTCATACAGCACAGTCTGTGTGACAATGTACTGTTACCGAGACTGCAGAGCGTATTTCTCTACGATAACTGCGCTGGCCAGAAGGGGAAAGGCACCTTATTCGGCCTGGACCGGCTCAGCGAGCAGATGCAGCAATTCTATTCCCGCTATGGTATGGCGGGGTACATTCTCAAGTGCGATGTCCGCAAATTCTTTTACAGCATATCCCACGATCAGCTGAAGGATATTGTGCACTATCATTTCGGGTACGACCCGGACATCTGCTGGCTATGCGATCAGTTCATTGACAGCACAGAGGGCAAGGGAGTGCCGCTGGGTAATCAAATCAGCCAAGCCTTCGGGCTTATGTACCTGGACGGCATGGATAAGCTGATCTGTCACGAACTGGGGATCGAATACTACGGCCGGTATATGGACGACTTCTGGCTGATCTACCCAAGCAAAGAGTATCTACAGGATTGCCTGGAAGCCGTAACGGCGTATCTGGAAACGCTGGATCTGACCTTAAATGGAAAGACGCAGATCTTCCCGTTTAAGAATGGCGTCAATTATTTGGGTTTCCACACCTACATTACCGAAGAAGGCAAAGTGATTCGGAAAGTCAGGAACCAAAATAAACGGAATGCGCAGCGTAAATTCGTGCGGATGGCGAAGCTGGTAGCCGATGGAAAGTTGCCGGAGAAGAAATTCTGCGCATCCTACGGGGCGTACAAAAACCACATCTCCCATGGCAACTGCTATCGCTTGGGAAAGACAATGGATGAGAAAATCAATCAAATATTAGGAGGAAAGTAAAATGCCATTTTATTGTAAGTGGTGGGATTGCCCACTGGAAGATGTTGCGGAGCATCAGCAGGCTGACTGCGAGAAACACGGCAAGACCTGCCTGCAATGCATGGAACAGGCAGATACCGAGGATGCTTGATTATGGGGTACATAATTGCTGTGATCGTCTTTGCAGTGCTGGTTGCAATTGCCTGCTGCAAAGTCTCTGGGGACTGCGCCCATGTCCTCGGTGCAGAAGGGTGCCCCGTTTGGGTTACTGCTGCGGTGAGTATTTTGTTGCCGGCGAAGATCCTGATTGTCCCTGTTGCGGTACGGCCTTTACGGAAATGCACTCCACACCAAAGTTGGAGGTCGATGCATGGAACAGGAGAGCGAAGGAATGGGTGGATTAAGATACGATAGTATGTCAGATCTGCCGGCAGGGATGCGGCAGCAGGTGGCGGTTAAAATTATGGCATCATCTGCGAAATCTGCCTCGGTGGCGGGCAGCACTAAATATGGCAACAAGAAAACGGAGGTCAATGGAATTACCTTCGATTCTCAAAAAGAAGCAAAACGTTTTGTGGCTTTGCTGGATGCACTCCGGGAGGGCGTTATAGCAGATCTACGCCTACAACAAGATTTTACTCTGCAGGAGGCATATACCACATCCAGCGGAGAACGGATTCAAGCCATACGGTATAAAGCAGATTTCACATACACGGTGGTTTGGAGCGGGGGATATATCCCAACAACAGTGTCTTTTGACGATATGGCTTATTGGCGCACACATCTGGGAGAGCGGATAATCGAAGATGTTAAGGCCAAAGGAACCAGAACCAGAGTGTATATCAATAAGTATAAGATGATGGCTGATAAGGGCTATGTCATCAGGGAGGTTTGAGAATGGTTGAACTGAATCAGTGCTACAGAGTGAAGCCGGTATTTGCAAAAATGAAAGAAGGGCCGAGCGTATCGCTGGTGGGAAAAGTGGCTTACATACATCCTAAAGGACGTTATGTCGTTTTAGAATTTGACGGGCCGATTGGAAAATCCAGAGAAGTATTTTATCCTGAGCAATTGACAGAGAAAAACAGAGTGCTGCATAAAACAAAGCATTGATAAAAGCGCAGCCTGCGCCATGGGCCTGGGATTCCAGGCCTATGTCGGAATCTGCGGTAAGAGAAAAAGGAGGGTATTCCTGTGAAACAAATGAAGCGCCGTTTCTTTATGGGAGCGATCTGTGAGCAGGTCGTTCATAATGTGTCAGATGGAGTAAAAAACATCGAGGAGTACGATCCGGAAAAAATCCGTAAGGATCGGTTTGAAAGCGAAGAAGCATATCTCAAATTCAAAACTGAGATCTCGCGTCGGAATCATTTGCGCCAGTTCCATGCCAATTTCTCACCTACATCTATATACTGCACTCCCACATTTGACGATGAGTGGGAGGTACATACATTTGAAGAAGCCAAAATTGTGCGCAAGCGGTTTGTACAAGCATTAAAGCGAGCCTATCCGGATGCCGTGATCTTTCTCTATATGGGTAGGGGAAAATCCACAAACAGAATCCACTTTCACATGGTGTCAGAAGGCATCCCAGAGGAGTTTATTAAAAAGAAGTGGAAATATGGACAGGTACGACACCCCGAGCATTTGCGGGAGCATTGCTGGTACGATGGCGTAGACCACGGACAGGACTACACGGGGTTGGCAAACTACCTGTTTAATCACTGGACAGAAGAGGTAGGCGGACACCGGTACTTTCGGACAAAAAACGCACGGAAGCCGGATAAGGAGCCTGCAACGGAAGTCCATATCCGTGGCGGCTACTCTGAAAAAAGACCGCCTGTTGCACCAAAGGGGTACAAGCTGGTGGACATTAAGGCCACGAAATATGGCTGTATCTATTTTAAATATGTCGTAATTCCTAAAACTTCACGAAAAGAAAAGAGCGAGCAACACCGGCATGCGGGCCGGTTAGATTAAGCCTTGGAAATGTGTAAAGTTTTAGAACAAAACCCGAAATGAGAGGAGAGTGTTGCGTATATGAGCAAGCCTAGATATAACTGGTGGCCTTTTGTGCTGAATATCATTCGTGACTATCCGGCTAAACGAGCTGCCTTGAAAGAATTGCACGAGCAGAGGATCACAGTCAATATAAGCGGTATGCCTATGGGTGGTGGCGCATCCAGAACCATTGAGAATGTCGCTCTACGTCAGTTACCCAGGCAAGAGCAAAAGGAATATGATGCTGTACACGAAGCAATAAGGCAAACAAAGATCCTTCCGGACGGAAAGCTGCGACTGGATGTTGTCAAGCTGACCCTTTGGGGATATTCATACAGCATTGCGGGTGCAGCGCAGGCGTTGAACATATCTGACAGAACAGCGCGAAGATACAGATGGCAGTTTGTCCTGCTTGTGGGGCATACATACGGCTTCCTTTCGGCGGATGAATACAATTCTCATCTCTCAAAAGACATGGGGAATGAAATTACGGACTCCCAGAGCCAAAAATCTGTGATATAAAGATAGTGTGAGAGGCTGAGGATAGGAGGGGTGGCAGTGATCAAGGGACTAGAGAATCTTGAAAAAGCCATCTTTCCGGGTGCTGGAAATTACGACATTCCGCAGATTCGACCGGTGACATTGTCGCTGCCAACGGAGTGGCGGTCGTTCAATTACGCAAAAACAGAGGCTTGTCCGGAGCGCAAAGGGCTGCACTTCTTTGTGGATGACTATCAGTTTGCCCGTTGCTGGAATCAACCGGACAGATATTTGCAGATGCTCAGCCGCTTTGCTGCTATCTGTTCGCCTGACTTCTCTACATACACAGACATGCCCACGGCATTGCAGATCTACAATCACTACCGCAAGCATTGGCTTGGGGCTTACTGGCAATCCATGGGAATGACAGTGATACCTACAATCAGCTGGAGCACCCGGGAAAGTTTCTCGTGGTGCTTTGATGGAGAGCCTGTCGGCGCTGTGGTTGCCGTGTCGTCTATTGGCACCCAGAACAGTAAAGAACGAAAGAGACTGTTTCTTGAAGGTTATGAGGTTATGATAGACAAGCTTCGTCCGCAGTCCATATTGTTCTATGGACAAGTTCCAGATGAGTGCAGACAAAATATAGTGCGGGTAAAATCATTCTCAGAGGAGATGCGGGAGGCGTTATGCGATGGGTGGTAGAGGTTCGTCGAGTGGGATTTCTACAAAGGGTAAAATTTATGGCACAGAATACACCACGCTCCTAACGGAGGGGAACATAAAGTTTGTTCGGTACAACGATAGTACTGCTGCAAAAACACCCCAGGAGACAAAGACTAAAGGTCGGGTCTATGTCACAATTAACGAGAAAAACAAACCGGTTTCGATTACCTACTATACAGACGAAGGTAAGCGTAAAAAATCCATTGATTTATCGCATTCGCATGATGGAAAGCGACCTCATACGCATTACGGTTATGAACATGACGAAGGCGGAACAACGGGGTTGTCAGCAAAAGAAAAAGCGATGGTTGCTTTCGTCCTGAAAACCTGGTATAATAAGCAAGGCAAATAGTCGTATAGGGTGAGTACACGGTGTTAGCCGGGGCTCCGGTTGAAATCCGGACATTTGCTTAGGGCACAGCAATGTGCCCTTCTTTAATGCCTAAACCGTCATGGGATTTCCTGTGGCGGTATTTTTATGCCCGGAGGTGAGGAAATGCAGCAGTCGTGCAAGTGGTGCGGCCGGATCCATCCACTGGGCTTTACTTGCCCAATGAAGCCGCAGCCACACAGAAAGAATACTAGGGCGCAGCGATTTCGGAACACTGGACTTTGGAAGCGGACAAGACAGGTTGTGAACGCGAGGGATTTGCACCTGTGCCGGCTGTGCCTGGCGGCAGGAGCATTGATGCCTTATGACTTGTCTACCCATCACATCGTGCCGCTGGAAGAATCCATGGACCACGCAGCTGATCCAGAGTGGTGCATTACTCTTTGCGATCCGCATCACAGAGAAGCAGACGCAGGACAGCACGACCGACAGTTGCTGCATGAGCTGGCCATGACCCTGCCGAAGCTGCCCGGTTGACCGGGGGTCGAGGGGCGCGGAGGCACCCCCCCGGGGGCCCTCTACCAGAGGGAGAGACCGTTGCTCGACACCCACCGTGCCACTCGGAAGAATGCAAGTGCCAGAAATAAAATTTCAGGAAAGAACCGTGGTGGGTTCTGAAAATCCGATCTTGCCAGGTGAGGTGTTTAGAAAAATTAAAATACAAAGTATTTTACGATAGGAGTTGAAATGCTATGGCAAGACCAGCAAAGCCGGCAGAAGCCGGTACAGGCAAGATCGGAAAACAGGAAAAAAGTGACCGAAAAACGGCTGAAAATAAGCTAAAGGGTAATGCAAAGAACGTGCAACCGGCCTATAAATTGACCACCAATCAGCGCAAAATTTTCAACACGATCCGCAAGATCCTTGCGGAAGCAGGTGTACTCGGTGAGCTGGATGCCTATGTGCTGACAGCAACTGCCGTGGCGGCGGACAGGATCGCTGAGATTGATGTCATGGTAAACAAAAATCCGGCGATGATGATGGACAAAGATACCGCCGGTGTTCGTGGAAAATACTGGTCTGACTTCCGCCAGGGCTGCAATGAACTGGGATTATCTCCGCAGGCCAGAGCAAAGCTCGGTATTGTGGCGGCAGCTAACAAAGCAAAGGAAACAGATCCTCTGGCGGCTGTGCTAGGCGGTGATGAAGATGGAGATTAAAACCCATCCCAGTTACCTTTATGCAGCCAAGGTCGCGGCCGGTGAGGCTCGGGCGCCAAAGTATGTATGTCTGCAGGCAAAAGAATTCATAACGATTGCAGATGGCTCTGATCCGGAGTTCTGCATTAACCCAAAGATCGTCAACAAAATAGATAAGCTACTGAAACTGATGGTAATGCCCAAGGGTCTGAAAGCTGGGCAAAGCATTTATGCTGCATCCGTCGGATATCAGTGGCTTTTTTATATAGCTACATTAAGCGTGGTGTACCGGGAAGATCCAAAGCGCCGGAAGTATGAAACCGCTGTGTTGGAGATTGCCAGAAAGAACTTTAAGACATATACCATTGCGGTGCTGTTTATATTGCTGTTTTTCCTGGAACCAAAGTTTTCGAAGTTCTTCTCTGTTGCGCCAGACGGCACACTGTCCCGAGAAGTTAAGTCTGCTATAGAGGAGATTATCAAGGCGAGTCCGGCCCTGCGGCCGGAGGAAGAACCGGAGCGCCACTTCAAGATCCGGCTCAATGACATCACATTTAAGCCTAAGGATATTTTGTATATCCCACTGAATTACTCCAACAGCCGCCTAGACGGTCGACTTCCGTCTGCGTTTCTTGCAGATGAAGCCGGAGCGTTGCCAAATCCATATGCCATACAGGCTATGCGTTCCGGTCAGCTGACCATACGGAACAAGCTGGGTGTGATCATATCAACCAAGTACCCAAATACACAGAATCCCTTTGAGGATGAAGTAAGTTACGCAAAGCGGGTGTTGGATGGTGTCATTCAGGACAAGACGGTGTTTGCGCTCTTGTTTGAGCCGGATAACCCGAAGGATTGGATGACCGATGATACGGTGCTCATGCATGCTAATCCTGCGGCTCTGGAGATCCCGGAGATATGGGAAGATCTTCTAAAGAAACGCAATCGTGCGATTGAGGTAGAGTCTGAGCGAGAGAACTTCTTGTGCAAGCACTGCAATATCACCTATCAGGGCATTGGAACAGAGGCGTATATTGCCATTGATGCGGTACGTGCCTGTAAAGCTGAGGAAAAGCTAGACTGGACTGGCATGAATGTATATCTCGGCTGCGACCTTGCCATAAGCAATGATAACTGTTCTGTCGCTATGGTAGGAATGGGAAGTCACGATAAAGTTTGGGCTGAGGTAATCGCTTTCATCCCGGAGGATCGCATAGAAGAGAAAAACGCAGCAGAGCACATCGATTACCGCAGGTTCATCGATGCAATGAAATGCGTGGCCTGTGGCGGCAAGATTGTTGACTATGGTGTGATTGAAGATTTTGTTTTCGACATTGAAGAGAAATATGGAGTCAGCGTGGCGGGGATTGCGTATGACCGGTTCAATGCAATGTCCAGTGCCCAACGCTGGGAACGCGGCCGCTCGGCAACACCACAGCACCCGGAACATGCAGGCTACCAGACGGTCGTTGTGCGACAGCATTCAGATACCTTGCATCCACCTACGAAACTGCTATATGAGCTGATTATGGAAGGCAATTTTCAGTATGAGGAAAACCAACTTTTGGAAATCAATTTTGAAAATGCCAGATGTACATTCGATACAAACAAAAACAGATATGTGAACAAAAAGCGATCAAACGGCAAGGTCGATATGGTCGTGGCACTGATCAATGCAGTTTATCTGCTACAGCAGAATGAGTATTTCGGTGAGCAGATGGACTGGGTTGTACAGAGCATCTAGGAGGAAAGAATATGGGACTGTTCAAAAAGAAGGAAAAAATGCAGGAGATTCGCGCCGCCCCCGAGGAACGGACGGAGCAGATGCTGGAAGCGGAAGGCGTGCTAGAGGCTTTTTTTAACAGCATAGCACTCAACCGCATTATTTCCCGTGAGGAAGCAATGGGCATACCGGCACTTGCCGGATGTATGGAATTTATTTGCGGAATTGCTGCATCTGTTCCTGTAAAACTGTATCGGATAGGCGCAGATAAAGAAGAGGAGATTGTCGATGATCCCCGTCTTAGAATTTTGAATGACGATACAGGAGATCTGTTGACAGGTCCGGAGTGGAAAAAAGCGTTTTTCATGGACTACTTTCTCTACGGCAGAGCCTGGGCTTATCAGAATATGGAATTAAACCGCCTGAAGAGTCTGCATTATGTAGACGATGAGGCGGTTTCTGTATCCATGAACGAAGACCCGATCTTCAAGTCTGCTGTAATCTCAGTTCATGGCCGTACATATTATCCGCACCAATTTATCCACATGGCCAGGAATACCAGAAACGGTGTCCGTGGCGAAGGGCTTCTGGAACAGGCACGAATGCAATTTGCCCTTGGTTTGAACTATATCGAGTTCGAAAATGCAGTTGTTCGGGCTGGCGGCAATCGAAGAGGTTTTCTGCAGTCAAAGCACCGGTTGAGCAATGATGCACTGAAAGAACTAAAAACCAGTTTCGAGAAGATGTATGGCAACAGCTACGATGGCGTTACGGTGCTGAACGAGGGCTTGAGCTGGACCGCTGCACAAGCTACATCCGTCGAAATGCAATTAGCGGAAAACAAAGAGCGTAACCGTGAGGAAATATGCTCGTTGTTCCCGCTCTCTGTGTCCATTGTGACCGGCAAAGCGTCATTGGACGAATTTTCCCAGGCGCTGAAAATCAATGTGCTGCCTTTGCTGGACAGATTTGATAAAGCCATTAACCGCACGCTGCTCCTGGAATCGGAAAAGGACTCCATGCACTTTGCTTGCGATACCCGGGATATGGAAAGCGGAGATATGCTCAAGCGCTACAACGCCTATACAGCTGCTTGCCGGGCTGGCTGGTTGTCGAAAAACGAGATTCGCTACAAGGAAAAGTTCAAACCCATTCCGGGCTTGGATGTGGTGTCTATGTCCCTGGGCGATGTTGTTTACGACATTAACAGCCAAAAGTTCTTTGTACCCAATACAGGTGAGGCTGTGAACATGGCGACAGTGGAAACAAATCATCAGGAAGGAGGCGAAGGTAATGAAAGTGGAAGTTAGGGGCGACAAGGTGTGTATTAGCGGTTATGTCAACGCTGTCGAGCGCGACTCCAAAGTGCTGCATGGCCAGGAAGGGCCTTTTGTGGAACGAGCGGAATCTGGCGTATTTCAGCGAGCACTTGACCGCGCTACGAATGTTTTTCTCAAGCTGAATCATGGCCGCGACATTGGCTCTGTGGGTGAAGGAAATCTAAAGCTCCGAGAGGATGCTGTTGGCTTGTATGCGGAGGCGACAGTAACAGATGCGGAAACAGTCCGGGAAGCGCGTTCTGGTCATCTGACAGGCTGGTCCTTTGGGTTTAGTGACCGGGCGCCCTGTTATGAGCAACAGGAAGGGACGGAAGTACGCAAGCGCACACTGAAAGACATTGATCTTGCAGAGGTGTCTATTCTTACGATTGCCCCCGCATACATCGCCACTAGCATCGAAGCACGCAGCGAAGGAACTGCGTCCGAGATCCGGAGCATTGAGGATGCGCCGGAAGTACAACACACCGATCCTGCGACCGAAATGGCCGCATATCGAATCAAAAGATTAAAATTGGAGGAATAACAAATGAAGAAACTGATCGAAACCAGAAACCAGAAGCTACAGGAGATGGATGACCTGCTGAAGAAGGCCCAGGAGGAGAATCGCGCCTTTACTCCCGAGGAAAAGACGCAGTTTGATGCCCTGGAGGCAGCGGCAAAGGAACTGCTGGAGACTATCAATGCAGCCAAGCGCCGCCAAGAGGCAGGTGCCACTGAGGAAGATCCTGCTTCCGGTACCGAGGAAAATAAGAAGAAGGAAGAGCAGGAGTCCCGTGCATTTGCCAATTACATCCGCGGTGTCGTTGAGACTCGTGCAGATGTCAACATGACCCAGGGTGACAACGGTGCCGTGATTCCTACCACGGTTGCCAAGAAGATCATCGAAAAGGTCTACGAAATCAGCCCTCTGGCTGCCCTGGCTAGCCGCTATAATGTGGCGGGTAACCTCATCATCCCTAAGTATGACGAAGAGACCCAGAGCATCTCCGTGGCATACGCAGATGAATTTGTGGAGCTCGAGTCCAAGGCTGGCAAATTCCTGTCTGTGGAGCTGAAGGACTTCCTGGCAGGCGCTCTGACAAAGATTTCCAAGAGTCTTGCTAAGAAGACCAACTTCGACCTGACCTCTTTTGTGGTCCGCAAGATGGCTGAGGCTATCGCAAAGTGGTTGGAGAAGGAGTTGCTGTACGGCACTCAGGACAAGATCGAAGGTATGGACACTGGCGTCACTCAGAAAGTCACTACAGCAGCTGTCGACAAGATCACTGCTGATGAGCTGATCGATGTTCAGGAAGAAGTGCCCGACATTTTCCAGAAGGGCGCTATCTGGATCATGTCCCGGAAGACCCGGAAGGCGATTCGCAAGCTGAAGGACAATGAGGGCAACTACCTCCTGAACAGGGATGTGTCTGCTAAGTGGGGTTATACTCTGCTGGGCAAGGATGTATACGTATCCGAAAATATGAAGGACATTGCCACCGGCAACACCACTATCTTCTACGGCGATATGTCTGGCTTGGCACTGAAGATCGCTGAGGATGTGAACATCCAGGTGCTGCGCGAAAAGTTCGCCACTCAGCACGCTTTGGGCGTTGTGGGCTGGGTTGCTGCCGATGCCAAAGTGGAGCACACTCAGAAGCTCTCCAAGCTGGTTATGGCCTAATACTGATAAGCAGTAAGGGGTACAATCGTGCCCCTTGCTGCAAATTCCCAAGCGCTTGGGAGTGCAAAAGGGGTGATCCGATGAATGTGAGAAGTTTAAATAAAGAAACGATCATGAGCTTTGGCAGGATCGACGATGATGCTCCGGATGTCAACTTGCTGGAGAGTATGTTTTTGCCTGCAGCCGAAGAGTACATGATGCAGCATACCGGGATGACAGAGGATGACATGGATATGCATCCGGATGTGGCGGTGGCTGTTTGTGCGCTGTGTGTGCAGATGTATGATAACCGTTCAGTGACTGTTGATGCGGACAAGCTGAATCAAGTGGTTGTGGACATCATCAATCGGTATTCCGTCAATCTAATACCGAAGGAGTGATATGGCATGAACATAGGAAAAATGCAGCACCGCATCACCTTCCAGCGGCCTACCGAAGAGAAGGACATCTTTGCCGGTTATAAAGACGATTGGCTGGATGTTTGCACAGTGTGGGCGCAGATCAGCCCTGTTTCCGGCAAAGAGTATCTGTCGCAGGTGCGGGAAACCATGGTCACCCACAAGATCTACTGTCGGTACCGTGCCGGGATCACACCCCGGATGCGCATCAAGTTCAAGGACAGGATCTTCCGTATCATTTCGATCCTTAACTGGGATGAGCGAAACGAGGGCTTGACCATCATGTGTGAGGAGCATGTGCCATGAAGGAAGTAGAAGGGTTTGAGGATTTTATCCGCGCCTGTAATGGGCTGGCTCAAAGCCTGCAGGGACCACAGTTGACCCGAGCGGTAAAGCAGGGCGCTAAGATCGTACAGCAGGCTATTAAGGCAGCTGCGCCAGAAGATACCGGCGAACTGCGGGATGGTCTGATCTTGGTGAAGGAAAAGTCCCGAACCAAGGGGAAGGCCGTTTATCAGATCACACCAGCTCGGGAGAAGAACCCTATCTTCCAGAAACCTATCAAAAATCCGGTGCAGAGCAAATCCGCGCATGCTTATTACCCGGCTTCCCAGGAATACGGCTATTTCACCCGGCGTCCCGGTGGCGGTATGACCTATGTCCGGAGCGATGGCAGTCAGGCAACCATGGATAAGGTGCCGGGAAAGCACTATATGCGTACCGGAGCCGAGGTTGCCGGTGAAACGGCCAAGAATTTGATTGCTAAGACCCTGCTGGATGATATCGCAAAGGAGTATGGAGGCTGATATGGAAAACGGATTACTGTTGGAGAAAACCCTGGTGGCGGCACTGCAAACAGTCGATGGACTCTCCGGCCGGGTGTGTCCAATACAGGATATTCAAAAGAGTTCCGGCCCTTTAGCTGTATTTGGCCAGCAGGACGAGTCGGAAGAAAACGCCATTGACGGACTGACTGGTATGTCTACCGCCGTCTATGAGATCCATGCTTTGCATGGTACTTATCAAAAAATGCGTCTGCTCGCTGAGCAGATCAAGCGAACCATTCAAGCCCTGCGGCAGTATGCCGAGGGTGCTCTGTATATCGAGGAGGTCACTGTTGCATTGGCGTCCAGAGATATTTACGAGGACCGCGTGCAGCTGTTCCGTAGGACATACAAAGTTACGATTCAATATCAAATCAAGGAGGATATGTAATTATGGCTAAATCCAGATCTGTGGGTACCAAGTTTACCGTTGACTCAAAAGCTGTGGGCGGCCTGTCCAGCATCGGCGGTGTGGAAGTCTCTTCTGACCCTACGGAAGTGACCGCTCTCGATAATACTTCCGGCTATAAGGAGTATGTCGGCGGCTTTAAAGACGGCGGCGATGTGCCGCTGGAAGGCTTCCTGGATGGTGCTGATGCCGGCCAGGAAGCCATGTATGCCGCTCTGGAGGACCAGGAAGAGCACAACTTCGCTATTGTATTTCCCCAGGCGATCGGCAAAACCTGGACCTTTAAGGGTGTTGTCACCAAGTTCGCTACCAGCGTAGCTGTTAACGATGCTGTCAAGTTCTCTGCAGCTATCAAAGTCTCCGGTAAGCCTACTCTGGGGGCTACTGCTGCAGCTGCAGCGCAGTAAGGAGGCAATGAGTCATGGGCAGAAGAAGTTACATTGTTAAAGCCGGCGGTGGGGAGTTCAAGCTCCGTCTGACGCTGGCGGGCCAGAAGAATCTGATGGCCAAAAATCCGGATGTTTCCGTTATGGCGCTGGTCATGAGCGCTATCGATGATCCCCAGGACATGGAAAATTTGCTGACCGAGGCTCTGAACTGGGAAGGCAGCGAGAACGCCATCACCGAGGGTGCAAAGCTGTATGACCTGATGGTCGATGATGGTAAGTGCGGCACCGATCACTTTGCGGATCTGGTGCTGAATATCGCTCACAATGCCGGACTGATCAATGACGATGAACGGAAGCAGATCTACCGCGGCATCGTGGCGAAGTTCAAAAAGGGTATCGACAGCATGTTTGGGGAAGAGCCTGAATTCTTTGACCTTTCCGAGGATGAGGAGGGCGGCGAAGGCTCGGACAACCCTCAGATGACCATGCAGACCCTTTAACAATTGAAAGCCTTCGTCAGCGGATGCACATGGCGGGGGTCAGTCCGCAAGAGTCCTGGGATTGGACTTGGGGAGAGGGCTTGGAAATTGTGGATGCCTACATACGGCGGGAGAATGACCGAGCAAAAAAGAGGGCGGTAGCACTGTACAATGCCGCCGCCCTCTTAACGAATTCTATTGGAAGCCTGTTCACAGGTGGACAGATGAAGCGATTCTCTGAGGCATTTCCGGGATTCGATGTGGAACAGGTAGAGTCCGGCGAGATGTCGGATGAAGCAATGTACGCAAAGGTCAAAGTACTTAACGCGATTTTTGGAGGAGAGGAGGAGTCCTAATGGGAGCGGTAAGAAATCTGTTTGTAAGAATTGGTGTTGACGCCAGAGCGGCCGTGAAAGGTTTTACGGATGCCAGTAATGCTGGCGCCGGGGCGCAGAGAAGCATCAAGAAATCTTCGGCACAGACGAAACATTCTATCCGGGAGGCGTTTTCTTCCTCTGTTACATCAATCAAAGAGTATTCTGCTCAGATCACCAAAACGAGAGAGACCCATCAGACTGCCAAGCAAAGCATTGGTCAGCTGGAGGGAGAGATTAGCAGGCTGAAAGGCATTTACGATTCTGTAAAAAATGCAACTGCAGGCTTAGATCTCTCTAAGCCGTTCTCGGAACTGATGGTGGATGCGGAGAAGTCGCTGACAGCCATTGAGTCCCGTCGCAGAAAGCTGGAAGCAGAGCTAAACGAATTGAACAATGGTCCGAAGGCTGCTAGCTCTAAAAAGGCGGCTCCGATTCAAAGAGAACTGGAGCAGTTGGCAGAAAAATCTCGCTTTGCCGAGGCAAGATTGGCAGATTTGGATCGTCGTGCTGATATGCTCGGTACAGAGAATATTGGCTATGCATCTGCGAAAGGTTTAGATCAGCTGCAGCAGGAGATCCGCGAGACAGAGAACAGTCTGAAGATCACGAGAATGACGGCGGAGGAGACTGGAAGAACACTCAAATCCATGGGCGTTGCCCCTCGGCTGAGGATGACGGTTCAGCAGATCGGAACAGCTGCCGCATACGCAGCAGGACACGGTGTGGGTTCGCTATGGCGGGGCATTAAGAAACTTGGCAGCGCCGTAGGACGAAAGATTACATCCTTGCCGGCAAGGCTTCGAGAGATAGGAAGGAGCGCCTCCTCTGGCAGCGGCGGCCTGAATCGCATGGTTAGATCCATACGAAATCTCGGTATTGTTTCGCTGGGAATGCGCGCGTTTGGTGTCGTGTTTGGTGAGCTGCGCTCCATCGTCAATAATTACATCAGCAAGAACGAAGAGCTGAACCAGTCTATTGAGACGATGAAGGATCAGATGGGACAAGCCCTGGCACCGGCGATCAACATTGTCATCGCCGCTATGCAGCGGCTTATGCCGATCGTCACAAAAGTGTCCAACGGTATTAACTACATCTTCACAAGGCTTTTTGGCAACATAAAGACCACGTCAAATGCCATTAATGAGACCGCCGACAGCCTCTACGGCTTTGATCAAATCACCAAGGAGTCCGATACTTCTGGCACAAGCACCGGCGCCGCTGATCAGCTGACTGATACGCCCACGTGGGTGAAGCAGCTGACAGGATGGCTGGAACAGATCAAAAATGCGTTTATGGCAGGTGACTGGAAGGGCTTAGGGCAAATCGTTGGTGATGGTATCAATAGTGCGTTCGATGTACTGAATGATATTGATATTGGCGAGAAGGTTGGCGCCTTCGTCAATTCTGCGATGACCTCGATTCACAGCCTGTTTACAACGATCAATTTCTCTAAGCTCGGCGATACATTGGGTAAGCAGTTTTCAGAAGCGGTGTACACCGTTGACTGGGGCCTTGCTGGAAGAACGATCGGCGAAGTGATCGTGGCACTTCCTGAAACGCTGAGCGCATTTGTCTTAGCGACGGACTTTAAGGTCCTTGCACAATCTCTGAGTGAATGTCTTAGCGAAGCGCTAAAGCCGATTTCAGGATGGCTGCAGGAGACGGATTGGGTAAAGTTTGGTGACAGCATCGCAACCTTTATTGAGAGTGTAAACTATTCGGAACTCGCATCCGGTTTGTTTGAATCCCTCGGATCGGCTCTTGCGGCAGGTGTGTCTGCAATCTATGGATTCATTGATGATGTTGTAAAAGACATTTGGGATTACTTTGCAGATAAAATTGAGCGCAATGCCCCCTGGAGTGAATTTGGTGATGATATTAAGAGTGCTGCGTCCAATGCATGGGGGTGGGTTACTGATAATATCTTTGAGCCTTTTTCTAAAGGCTTCACAGCGATAATTCCTGAGAAGAAGATCAACGGATTTGTTTCCCAGATCCTTCCCAAAGCCGCTACCGGCACCATTGTGAACCATGCCACCGATCTGACGGTGGGCGAGGACGGCACCGAAGCGGTTGTGCCTTTGGAAAAGCATACGGAGTGGTTGGATGTCTTGGCATCCAAGCTGTCCGCAAAGACCGGCGGTGGCGGCGCCACAGGTGGCTCTGCTACCTTCCAGTTCTATCTTGGCAATCGAAAGATCACAGAGTATGTGGTCAAGGACATCAATCAGATCGCCAAAGAAAACGGCGTATGCCCCATAAATGTGTAAGGAGGTGGAGAAGTGCCCCATTATCCCATTGAAATGACCATTGACAATGTTGCAGTTCCTGCTGCAAAAATCCGTGGCATGACAAAGAAATCAGAAAAAATTTGGTCCAAGAATACTGGCAGAACAGCATCGCTTAAGATGCAAGGCACCATCAAGGGGATCAAGCATACTTATTCCCTGAAATGGCCTCCGCTTACACAGGAGGAGCAGGATCTGATTGAATCCCTGGTCAGTGATGCGTCTGTGCCTTTCCACATACTAAGGGTGCGCCGTCCGGATGGCACGGTGAAGGAAATGGAGTGCTATTTTGGCACTCCTTCCTACACGGAGTGGGATCTCATCGGCGGTGTCTTGAAATGCATCGATGCGACAGTAGATGCCATAGAGAGGTGAGGAAATGTATAAAGTATCTGATGCCTTCGCTGCGGCGATGGTAAACCGTCCGTACAGCGCTAAGATCACGCTGGACGGTAAGGACGTGATTTTGAGTGATCCGAGTAACCTGGAAGATCCTGTCAATGAGATCACTTTCCGTGGCGGCGCCAACAGTAATAATGACGGCTTCACCCTTGGCGGCACGGTGTCTGCATCAGTGGAGATCGTTCTGAACAAGGACAAGGTCAGTTGCCCGTTTACCGGCCGGCAGATCAAAGTGGAACTGGCGATCGACGCGGAATCGCTTCCCATGGGCGTCTACTACGTGACCGAACCCCGAGCAGATGACGACCTGCTGACGGTGACGGCCTACGATGCCCTGGGCTCCAAGTTTGAAAGAGAATATGAACCTCTTCCGGGTTTCTCCTTTGACGCCGGTGTTTCCTCTGTGGCCTTCCTTAAGGCACTCTGTGACCGGCGCGGCGTTGAAGTTGACACAAGTAACCTGGTTGACGTTTCTCTGAAAGTCGCGCCTGACGGCTTCACAGAGCGCCAGATCATTGGATTTATCGCGGCGCTCAATGGCGGTTTTGCTGTTGTTGACCGCACCGGTGTTCTCCGCATTCGCTGTTATACCGAATGCAGCGCCAAGGTGACCCCGGATGACTACTACGAAGGTGGACTGGAGAAGGCAGATTACACTTTTTCCGTCCAGTGGCTCAAGTGCTACAACGAGGCTGTAGATCTGACCATGATCATGGGCGATACTGCAGCTAGCCAGGGCATCTATCTGGAAAGCATATGGATGACCAATGCGATCCTGGCAGATCTGTGGGACAAACTGCAGGGCTTCTCCTATACTCCGGTAACGGAGCTGTCCTTCTTTGGCAATCCGCTGATCGATGCCGGTGACATTCTTACAGTGGAAGATCTCTCCGGAGCAACCATCAAAGTGCCGGTTATGAAGATCACCCACGAATATGACGGCGGTATCATTACCCGGGTGGCAGCAAGCGGCCAGGCCGAGACCACCAACAGCGCCGGAACTGTAAAAAAACAGATCCAGCGTGCTACGGTGCAGGCGAAGCGGTACACCGACTTAGAAAACGGCAAGTTGAATCAACTTGAGTTGCTGAAAAGGCTCACAAAGGAGTGGGTCGATGATGCGCTTTATCTGACAGATGATGGTCGGCTGGCTGTTAAGGCTAGTGCTATTTTGACCGGTATTCTTGCTTCTGTAGATGGTTCTGTGAAAGTGGATCTTGCCAATAATTTTGTGACGATCGATGGAGAGCGTGACGGATATAAGACACAGCTAAAGCTATCTTCTTCGGGTTTGCAAGGATATGGCGAGGATACAGAGGGCAATATGGAGCATGTGTTGAGCCTTGATTTGGGGGTCGGAGGGAAGCCGACCGGAATAGTCAACAATGCTTGGCTGGAAAGCGTTGGTCTACTGATTGCAGCAACAAGTGGTGTCTTGACGCTGGGTACATCTGAAGCAAGTACGGAAATTGTAGGCGATGCGGTATCTATTGACAGTCCGGTCGGAAATGTAAAAATTCTCGGCAGAACTGCTAGTTGGCAGACGGTCAACGGTGTACTGACACTTGTTGGATCTTAAAAAGGCGGTGACACAATGCAAACAATCAACTTATATCTCCATAAGAAATCGATCATCCCGGTTTTGCATGCCAAGCAGGGGGATGTGGGGCGGAAGTTCCAGGTGGAATTTGCCGACGGCATCCCGGATGGCGTGGCCTTCTCCGCTTGGTATTACGGCACCAGCGGCGAGGGCAACTATACCGCCATCGGTGACCGCAGCGCCTTCGCTGTCAGCGGCAACACCGTCACCGTGGAGCTGATCACCCAGATGCTGACCAATCCCGGCACAGGTAAGTTGTGCCTGATCATGACCGCTGAAGGACTGCAGCTGGCCTCCTGGAACATTCCTTATGAGGTCGAGCACGTCCCGGGCATGGACAGCGACCCGGCAGCACTGTACTACACCGCGTTTAGCGAGGTTGCGGCAAAAGCTGCAGGCAGTGCCGCCAGAGCGGAAGCGGCCGCAGCGAAATTCGATATTCTCAACATTTTCCCTGTGGGATATATCTATATGTCGGTCAGCGCCGTATCCCCGGCTGTTTTGTTTGGCGGCACATGGGAGCGCATCGAGGGAGCTTTCCTCCTTTCCGCCAGCAATAAGCATCCGGCGGGCGAAACCGGTGGTGAAGAATCCCACACGCTGACTGTAAGCGAAACACCTTTTTATGCTGCAGATAACGAAACGGAAGGTCTTGGTCTTACCGACAGCGCCACTTTTGAAAACAGAGTTATCGTAAGCAGCCCGGGAGCATCTGCACATAACAACATGCCACCTTATTTAGCTGTATATATGTGGAAACGCGTGGCGTAAGGAGATGGCGATATGCAAGTAGCAAAAGTTTTAATTTCTGAGAATCGAGCCACAGTGCAGGACCTAAAAATGATCACCTCCGGCACTGTCGGTGCAACGGTGGCTTTTGAATTTGACGAGACTTGGGACGGTTGGACCAGGGGCTATCTGTTCCGTGTCGGATTTAAAGTAAGGGTTGATGTGCAAAAAACCGGCATCATCCCTGCGGAACTTATAAAAAAACCTGGTGTGCGGCTGGAAGCTGGCGTATTTGGTACAAAGGGAGACCTTCAACTGCCTACCATCTGGGCAGACCTGGGTGAGGTCCGTGTTGGTGTTAACCCTTCCGGTGATCCGTCAACAAACCCGGACTTGCCTGTATGGGCACAGCTGCAGGCGCAAATCGAGGATCTGCAGCAATCCGGCGGCGGTGCCGCCAATGCACAAATTTTATCAATTAAAATTGCGGAGGTATAAAAATGGCTGACAAGAATTACAAACTGACTTTTGAATTGAGCGACGGCACAGAGCAGAGCGTCCAGTTTACCGCGCCCCAGGGCCCCCAGGGCATTCAGGGTATTCAGGGTGAGAAGGGCGAAAAAGGTGACAAGGGCGATACTGGTGCCACCGGCGCTGCCGGTACAAACGCCACGATCACCGGAGCTACTGCCACGGTAGATGCCAATGTGGGAACGCCCAGTGTTACCGTGACACCTGGCGGAACGAGTGCTGCCCGTACCTTTGCCTTTGCTTTTAAGAATCTAAAAGGCGCAAAGGGTGACACCGGCGCCCAAGGTCCCCAGGGTAATAAGGGCGATACCGGCGCGCAGGGTCCCCAGGGCGCTACAGGCGCAGATGGTGTTGGTATTACAAGCATTACGATTACCGAGGTGTAAGCTATGGCGGATAAAATATACCGTCTGGACTTTGGGTTGAGTGATGGTAGCACGAAAAGCCTACAGTTTGTCGCGCCTCAAGGTCCCCAGGGCGATAAAGGTGACCCGTTCACCTATGAAGATTTTACTGACGAACAGCTTTCCGAAATGGCTGAGGTTGTAGGCACAAAATTCTACGGCCTTACCTTTGACACCTTCCCATCTGAAGCTGTGGTAAACGCCATGAGTAACTGGGCAACCTTTACAACCCGGGGTTATCATAGCAAGAATGACGGTTTCGGTTGCACCTATGTCGTAAGAAATACACAGGGCAACCTGTGTATTCCCTACGGCAATATGTTCATTCGTGCTGTCCCGGTTACAGAGCATGTAAGAGACATTAAACCCGAGTGGTATGGTGTCAGACCCGGCAGCGCCACCAACACCTATGCAGAAGAAAACTCTGCAATTATGAACAAGCTGACGGCGGTTTTGCAGAACGGCTATACCCTTTCTTTCGGAAGCGGTCAATACTATTTTGCAGAACCTCTCACCTTTGAGACATATGCAATGGTGAAAGGCGTTTGCACAAATGCCACTGTCGCAACCAGTGATGTAAACTATGGCACATATCTGCACTTCCCGAACCTTGCTGACGGTGAATCGGCAATCAAACTTGTGGGTGGCGTTGTCCAGGACATCGGTATTGTGGGTAATGCAAGTGTCTGCGATGTCAGCATAGACAGGGGCGACTCCAGCAACCCGAGTCCCACTATTACGCTGGTGGATACCGGTACAACATATGGCATAAACACAGACAACGGTTGGGGCTTTGTAATCCAGAATGTCCGCCTACGGAACTTCACCTACGGCATCTATGCTGGAATTGGCAACTCTGTCATTTCCCACGTGGATGTTCGCCAGTGCAAAGTCGGTATTTCTGTCGGTAACGATATCAAAATCAACACTGTTCAAGTGTGGAATGTTATGACAGGTATCGAACTGAGAGGACAGCTCGCCTCCGCAACGAATATTCGTGGCGACTCTGTGGGCAAGCATCTTATCGAGTGCTGGAACGGCAAGTGCCTTCTGGTGAATGTCGACGGCGACTACTGCGTAGGCTCGCTGATCCACTACGGTGGCGGCAACACATACATCCACCTGGGACAAGCCACCGCTTGCATGGGCAGAGTGGCAACGAAGAATGCCTATTCTCGCAGCAACGACTTCAATCTGCAAACGATCCCGGCTGCGGATTACGAATTCTGCTCCTACATTTCCATCGCTCCGAACACGCAGGTGTTTGGCGGTCAAATTGATGTCGTGAATGTCAATGCGAATGTGCTTGACAGCACTTCCGACTATGTGCATCCCAACGCTGTTATCAGCATCGGCGAAGGCAGCACGGTCAAGGGCTTGATTATTAAGTGCAACATTCCCACCGATGCAGACAATGACTACTTCAATAAGAGGGTCATTAAGAATCTGTCGAGTTATGCAGAATCTGCCAACGATGCGAGAAACTATGTAACAGACTTCGATGGAAGCACCATTGAGGACATCTGCTTCGTAACACCCTTCGGAACAGCGAACAGCAAGCGCACGGTGGAAGCGCCCACCCGGAACATCGAGATGCCCAGAGTGCTGATGGATATGGTGGACACCGTAGAAGTGCTGACACCGGGCGTAAATTTCAATAACTGTACCTATGAAGCCGGCTATTTTAATGCGGACGGGGCTGAATACGTAGGCTCGTATGGGTCGCAATCTTTCCGATCCGTCGAATACCTCCCGGTCGAGGGTGGCAGAACGATCACGGGTTACTACGACGCCGCAGAGTGGAACGACAACAACAAGGGCCTCGGTATCTATGTGGTGCAGTATGATAAGGATAAAAACATTGTTGTTGCACGGCAATCTATGACCACATTCACAGCCAGTACAACTGGCTTTGCGCTCGCCGCAAATACCGCATATATCCGGATTGGTTTTATTTTGTGGACTCGAGCGATTACCACACCGCTGAATGAGATCAAAATTGCATTGTACTACATCGAGGATGCGGTCAAGCAGTTTATCGAGTTCAGCTACGATTCGTCTACCGACCACAAGGTGAAGGGTGAAGCGGTGGCACTTACTTCTCCCAACGGAACCAGGTATGTGCTGAGTGTTGCTGACGATGGCACCCTGAGTGCAGTGCCGCTGAACCCGGTCTAACAACGGCGGCGAAAGACTGAACTTATGCACTGTCAGTTAGATGGTGCTACCACATAAGGAGGACACTACATATGACTGTAAGAATTGGACACGCCAGCATCGATGAAAACAGCAAGGCCCACGGTGGCACGGCAGGCGATCAGTCCGGCAAGGAGGTAAAAATCTCCAACTACTATTTACATTCCAAGGGCTGGGTGGTCTTGCGCTGTAAGGATGCTGATAAGCGCGAGCGGATCGCAGAAGCCATGGAAAAGGCGTGCAACAATGCGCAGATCGGTTACGACCAGTATCAGCGCAACACTTTATTCGACAATGTTAAGGGGAACGGCTTTGATCCGTCCAAGACTACCAAAGCCGTGGAGACAGACTGCTCTGCCCTGGTACGTGTCTGCATCGCCTACGCATACGGCGAGGATAAGGCCGGGAACATCCGCACGGTCTCTGAGCCGGCTGCACTGGTCAAGACCGGGCTGTTCGAGAAGTTGACCGAGGACAAGTATTGCAAATCCGGCGATTACCTGCTGCGCGGAGACATTCTCTGCACACCTGTCTCTGGGCACACCGTCGTTGTTTTGGATAACGGCTCTAAAATCACTTCTAACACTACCAAGGGGGATTACACTATGGAAATGCGGTATCTGAAAAAGGGATGTGAGGGCGAGGATGTTCGTGCCCTCCAGATTCTATTGATCGGCAGAGGTTACAGCTGCGGCAAGTATGGCGCAGACGGTGATTTCGGCTCCGACACAAAAAGTGCCGTCAAGAGATTCCAGAAGGCCAAGGCCCTGGAGGTTGATGGTATTGTCGGTCCTGCTACCATGTCCGCCCTGATGGGCCTGTGAGGTGGCGGCCATGAGTGAAGCGATTATCGTGGCGCTGATCACCGGCGGCCTGTCCCTCGCCGGCGTGGTGGTCACCTGCCTGGCCACAGCCAAGAAGAGCGAGAAGGCCGCAGCGGTTGCCCAGGCAGTCACCGATACCAAGATCGATGAGCTGACCCGGGAGGTGCGCTCCCATAACAATTTTGCCCAGCGGATGCCGGTGGTGGAAGAGCAGATCAAGGTCATCAACCACCGCATTCAGGATCTGGAGCTGTTCCACAAACCCACACCCACAAACTAAGGAGGAAAAACAATGGAAAAAGTGAAAACTAACCTGGCAGCTCTGCTGAAGGTCAAGACCATCGTCACTCTGATGCTGACCATCGTGTTCTGCGCCTTGGCGCTGACCGGCGTTATTTCCGGCGCTGATTTTCTCACCGTGTTCACGGTGGTCATCGCCTTCTACTTCGGCACCCAGAGCGAGAAGAACGCCACCACGACCTATCCCGGCTCCACAGAGGGCGAGACAGTTCAGCCGGCGATCGATGCTACGGAGATTGCGCACGGAATAGTGGATAGAGCCACTGCCAATGAAGTACATCCGCCCGATTCTGATGAAATGAACCCCATTGGTTTCGCACGATAATAACAATGCCCCTCTCCGGATTATCCCGGGGAGGGGCTGCATTTCTTTTGAGGATAGAAAATCCCTCCTGTGTTAACAGGAGGGACGTCTTATCTTGCCACTGTGATGCGGACATAGCCGCTTGTGACAATAACTGTTGGTACACCGGAAGGGACTCGAACCCCCAACCCTCGGAACCGGAATCCGATGCTCTATCCATTGAGCCACCGGTGCATTTGCTTTACAGCCAAGCTATTATAGCAAGGTTTCTCCCATTTGTAAAGGGGAAAAATGAAAAAATATGGCATCAAAAAATGACAGGCAGGGCGGTGTGCCCTGCCTGTAATGTTTATTCCTCTGCGGTTTCTTCCGCTTCTTCAGGCTGCTTCTGATCGGCGTTGACATAGGCCATCAGTTCTTCGCCGGTGATGGTTTCCCGGAGCAGCAGATGCTCAGAGATCTCATCAAGCAGCGCCCGATTGTCGATCAGCAGCTTTACCGTGGCATTGTAGTTGTCGTTCAGCAGTTTTTGCACGGCGCCATCCACCTTGGCTGCGGTTTCGTTGGAGCAGTCCATATGTGCCTGCCCATCCAGATACTGATTCTCGATCACGGCAGGTGCCATCAAACCTAGCTCCTCACTCATTCCGTACAAAGCGACCATATGCTTAGCAAGAGCCGTGGCTTTTTGCAGATCGTTGGAAGCACCGGTGGTCATGGTGGAAAATGCTACCTGCTCTGCTGCGCGGCCACCCAGGGTAGAGCGCAGGTCTGCCAACAGCTCTTCTTTTGTGGACAGGAACTTTTCTTCCTCAGGGGCGTACATGGTATAACCCAGAGCACCGGAGGTGTGAGGAACGATGGTGATCTTGGTCACAGGATCGGTCTTCTTTTCCAATGCGGCTACCAGTGCATGACCCACTTCGTGGTAAGCGACCAGCCGCTTTTCTACATCGGTCAGGACAGTGTTCTTCTTTTCTGTTCCGGCGATGACGGTTTCGAAGGCTGCCAACAGGTCCTCCTGGTTGACCGCCTGCCGGTTGTTGCGGACAGCCCGCAGCGCAGCCTCGTTTACCAGGTTAGCCAGGTCAGCACCCACTGCACCGGCAGTGGCCTGGGCGATCTTGCGCAGATCCACATCTTCCGACAGCTTGATCTTCCGGGTGTGGACCTTCAAGGTATCCAGTCGGCCCTGAAGATTGGGACGGTCCACAATGATCCGCCGGTCAAAACGACCTGCACGAAGAAGTGCCTTGTCCAGAATTTCCGGACGGTTGGTTGCTGCCAGGATCACAACGCCTTTAGACGAATCGAAGCCGTCCAGTTCGCCCAGCAGCTGATTCAGGGTCTGGTCGTTGTTGCCAAACCGGGAGTCCCGGGTGCGGCCAACGGCATCGATCTCATCGATGAATACGATGGACGGGGCAACCTTGGTGGCCTGCTGGAACAGGTCACGGACACGGCTGGCACCCACACCGACGAACATCTCTTCAAAGTCAGAACCGGACATGGAGAAGAAGGGGACACCTGCTTCACCGGCCACTGCTTTGGCAAGCAGCGTCTTACCGGTACCGGGAGAGCCTACTAACAGAGCGCCCTTAGGCATCTTTGCGCCGATGTCTGTGTATTTTTTGGGGTTGTGCAGGAAGTCGATGATCTCCTGCAGAGATTCTTTGGCTTCGTCCTGACCGGCTACATCCTTAAAGGTAACACCGGTCTGCTTTTCCATATAGACCTTGGCCTTGCTCTGACCAAAACCGCCCATGACACCGTCGCCGCTGAGACGCTTGGTGAGAAAACGCATCATCAGGAAAATGCCGCCGATCATCAGCACATAGTACAAGATCATCATGATGCCGGAATTATCCTCAACGATGGGATAGTCCACCTTGACACCCAGTGCATCCAGTTCGTCCATCAGTGCCAGTGTGTCAGCATAACTGGGGATACCGGTAAAGCAGGCTTTTTGCTGGGCTGCAGGCTTTGCGGCTTCTTCCTTGGTCAGATAGATGATCCGGTCATAGGAAATGGTGACTTCTGCCAGATTGCTTTTTTCCATTTCTGTGCGGAAATCGGAGTAATTGGTCTGGGTGTACTGACTGTTGGCGATGGCATGGTAAACCGTGCTGATCAGCAGCACGATGGCAACCGCTATGAGCAGGGTGACCCAGATATTCATCTTAGGGCGCTTGTTGTCCCCGGGTTTGCTGGTTTGGGGGTCGTTACGATTTGGTTCCATAGGCGATAAGCTCTCCTTTGGGATTCATTTTTCCACATCATATCATATTTTTCTGCGGCAAGCAATGAATCTTTCCTGCTAATGCCGTAAATTTTCTGTTAATTTCCGGCAAAAACCGCCCAACAGTTGGCTGTCGGGCGGTTTTGGAGTCATTCGTTGTAGAAATGGCTGTAAAAAACAGATCGTTTTCCCAGCTCTTCATTGAGATAATCATATCCGAGCCGTTCCGTCAGTGTGGGCAGGTTAGAGTACAGATTGACACCCAGTCCCAGCCGGTTGCCTTCTATGGTGCAGCCCATGGCAGCCAGAGTGGTAGGGAATAGATCCATGGCGGTAAACTGGCGGTTTTTGGCGTGGTCGGTTTCTGCAGCAGCATTGATGAAGCAGTTATACATATGCCGCTGATAGTCGGTTGCCACATTCCGCTGGAAATATCCGGCATCCATGGATTCGTGATCGCCGGTGATGACAATGGTGGTGTTCTCGTAGAAAGGCTGCTCCATGAGCCACTGAACAAAGGCATATACCTGCCGGCTGGAGCAGGAGATCACGTTGTCATAGTTTTCTTTATAGGTTCGCTTACACAGCTTGCAGGGATAGCCGCCTACATGGTGGGTGTCAGCGGTGAGCATGGTAAAGGCGAAGGGCTGCTCCTGCTGGGAGATTTCCGTCAGCTTTTCCTTAGCGTATTCAAACAGATACAGATCCTCAAATCCCCACCAGACGGAATAATCCTTTGCCACAAGCCCGTCTGCCCGGGCGGTGAACAGATCATAGATTTTGTCCACATCGTGGGTGCTGTAGTAGGTTTTCCGACCGCCGTACCGGGAGTCAGAACCTACCATTAGGGTCTGGTAATAGCCGTTTTTGTGGAGAATATTCTGCATTGTGGTCAGCCCTGGCAGGAAAACACCGTTTTTACCGTAGCCGTTCTGCACATCAGAAACGCCAACAGGGGTGATCAAAGGTACGCCACCGGTCTGGGCGACCATGGAGCCCACCGTCCAGCTGGCACCGCTGATCTGGGAAAAACCGCCAACCGTATCGTTGTGGGAAAAGTTGGTATAAGTCTGTGCTAAATCATACAGTTCCGGAATCAGATTATGCGCCAGCGCACCACCCTGATCTGCGGAAAGATAGCTGGTCTCCATGGATTCCAGTATAATATAGACAAGATTTCGTTTTTTCTCCGGGAATGTTACGGTGACATCCTTGGGATCCCGGTATTCTCGTTGGTACAGCTCAGAAGTCTGAAACTGGCTGGCGATATAGTCTACCAATTCTACATTGAAAGCGGCGTGGGTAATAAGCCCCAGACTCAGCGCCAGACCTAGCAAGCCGGCAATGACGTTTCGGATAGGAAAAACCTGACGCATTTTACCGAACAGCTTCAGACAGAAAGTCTTGGTTTCGGGGAAGAACAGCACCAGAGCAGTCAGCCCGCCGCACAGTACCGCCGGCAAAGCACCGCCTACCAAATAGGAGAGCAGAAGCCCAGATTGGACACCGCTGAAACCGGAGGACAGGGTATAGATCACTGAATCAAAGCCGGTCCGGCCGAAAGTATCGACATACCAAAGGGCAGAGAAGAAGCATAAAAAAGCCACCAAAAGCAGCAAGCTGGTGAAGCACACAGTAAGGATGCGCCGGATCTTTGCAGCTTTGGCGCGCTTTGTTTTGATGTTTGTATTCATAAGGTGATTGACTCCATAAAATTTAAGCTGCCTCCATTATAGCAAAATAATTGACAGACGCAAGACGGAAAAAGCTGTATTGCGGTGAATTTTTTATGAATACAATTTATGGTGGAAAATTTGGAAAATAGCAGTTGTGGACGGGAAAAGAATCTGCTATAATAACAAAAATATGTATAGATGCCATTACCGACAGGAGAGATTTGTTATGAATGAGAAGCATCGCCGTAATACACCTGCACCTGCAGAGGAGATCGAAGGCCAGCTGGAGGGCCGTAATGCGTTGACAGAGGCCCTGCGCAGCGGGCGGACCATTGACAAGGTCTTTATCGCCGCCGGTGAGACTGACCGGGCGCTGCAGCGCTTGGCTGCCCAGGCAAAGGAAGCCGGTGCGGTGGTAGTGCCTGTGGACCGGCGGAAGCTGGATGCTATGAGTACGACCCATGCCCATCAGGGCGTGATCACACTGGCGGCTGCCCATGAATATGCCTCCATCGATGATATTCTGCAGGAAGCTGCAGACCGGGGCGAGGCACCGCTGATCGTGATCTGTGATGAGCTGACCGATCCCCATAATCTGGGTGCGATCATGCGCAGCGCAGAGTGTGCCGGTGCCCATGGCGTGATCATTCCCAAGCGCCGCAGCGTTGGGTTGACTGCTACTGTTGCCAAGGCATCTGCCGGTGCAGTGGAATATATGAAGGTGGCCCGGGTCACCAATATCAACAATGCAATTGCAGATCTGAAGGAAAAGGGCGTTTGGGTGTTCGGCACTGCTGCGGAAGGCTCTATTCCGATGTATAAAGCAGACTTGACTATCCCTGCAGCGATCGTCATCGGCAATGAGGGTGATGGCATGAGCCCTCTGGTCCGGAAAAATTGCGATGTGATCGTGCATATTCCCATGAAGGGCCGTATTTCTTCGCTGAACGCATCTGCGGCAGCATCCATTCTTCTTTACGAAGCCGTCCGTCAGCGCCTGGGAGGTTAATACTATGGACGAAAAACGAAATACCGGCGAATTTAGCCTTGAGGATATTCTCAAGGAATTCGGCTATGAAAGCATCCAGCCCCAGGAACAGGAAGATGTACTGATCTGGGACGGCAGCATTCCGGAGGGTGTGGGCAGTGAGTCACCTTTTCCCCAGGATACTGTCCGTTTGGATGAGATCACGAAGGTCGTCCGCCAGCAAAGTGCAGATTTGGAGCAGACCATGGCCTTTACCCCTGTTGGGCAAGAGGAAGAAGAGAATCCTCCGATGCCTGTGCAGGAACCGCCGAAAGCAGAACCCTATTCTGACGAATGGGAGCCGGAGTATGAGCAGCCCATCAATGACTATATTCCTCCGGAGCCCATCGTTTACCATCCCAAATCCCGGCTGCGGGAACTGAAGAAGAAATTGGTGGCAGGCCCGGAGAAGCGGTACTATGCCTTGACGGAACTGGGCCTTGGCAAGTTGCAGCTGGCGATCCTTCTGAATCTGATCGTTGCGCTGCTCTCTGCCGCTGCTACGGCGCTGTATACGATGAACATGATCGGCGAAGGGCGGATCCGTTTGCTGATCTTCGGCCAATTTCTGACGCTGCTGCTGTCCGGCCTTTTGGGCAGCTATCAGCTGATGGAGGGCTTTGGTGATATGGTCCGTCTGCGGTTTTCTTTGAACAGCCTGCTGATCTTTAGCCTGGCTGCCTGTTTGGTGGATGGATTGCTGTGCCTGCAGAGCCTGCGGGTGCCTTGTTGCGCCGTATTCAGCCTGCATATGACCATGTCTTTGTGGAGCACTTATCAGAAACGCAACACAGAAATGGGACAAATGGATACCATGCGAAAAGCCACCCGGCTGGACAGCGTTGTGGCTGCTGCAGATTACTACGAGGGCCGTACCGGATTTTTGCGCAGTGAGGGCCAGGTAGAGGACTTTATGGACACCTATCATGTGCCTTCCGGCCCGGAAAAGGTCTTGTCCGTATACGCACTGGTGGCGCTGGTCATCAGTATAGGAATTGCGGTCACTGCCGGTGTGCTCCATGGGCTTGAACTGGGCATCCAGGCTTTCTCTGCTGCACTTTTGGTTTCCGTTCCTGCTTCCAGCTTCATTACACTGAGCCGTCCTGCGGCGGTTCTGGAGCGTCGGTTGCATAAGCTGGGCGCGGTGATCTGCGGCTGGCAGGGTGTAAAGGGATTGAGCAAAAGCGGCGTATTTCCGCTGAACGATACGGATCTGTTTCCTGCTGGCTCTGCCAAGATGAACGGTGTCAAATTCTATGGCACCCGGGATCCGGATACCGTGGTGGCTTACGGCACTGCCTTGATCACCGCTTGCGGCGGTGGTATGGCACCTCTGTTCAGTGCGCTGCTGGACAGCCGCAACGGCTATCACTACTCTGCCAAGGAGCTGCGCAGCTATCCTGCCGGTGGTGTCGGCGGTGAGGTCAACGGAGAATCCGTGTTGGCCGGTACGCTGAAATTCATGCAGGATATGGGCGTGGATATGCCTGCCGGTACGAAAGTCAATCAGGCGGTGTATGTAGCCATCGACGGCCAGCTGGGCGGCGTGTTTGCCATTACCTATGGCAAGGTAAAGGCTACGGCTGCTGCGCTGACAACCCTGTGTGCCTACAGAAGACTGATGCCGGTACTGACCACTTCTGATTTTATGCTGACGGAGAGCTTTATCCGCAGCCGATTCGGTGTCAACACCCGGCGCATTGCCTTCCCGGAGCGGCCTGTTCGTCTGGAACTGGCGGATAAGCAGCCGGAGGAGGGTACACCGGTTCTGGCACTGACAACCAATGAGGGCCTTTCCGGTCCAGCGTTTGTGGTTACCGGCGCGAGAGCGTTGCGGTCTGCCTGCCGCCTGGGTGTAACGGTGCATATGCTGGGCGGTATTCTGGGTCTTGTGATGATGCTGCTTTTGGCAATTTTGGGCGCGGAATATCTGCTGACCCCGGGAAATGTACTGCTGTATGAGCTGATTTGGCTGATTCCTGGATTTTTGATCACCGAGTGGACCAGGTCTGTATAATACAAAAGCGGAAGGGAAGTTCCTTCCGCTTTTTGCAGTGAACAGGGTAAAGCCTTCCCCTTTGGGGAAGGTGCCCCAGTGCGCACACTGGGGCGGATGAGGGTTAGCCTTACACTGATTGCTACAACATCTCAGAAAAATGGCTTCATGGTTTGCCCTCATCAGTCAAAAATCAAAGATTTTTGCCAGCTTCCCCCAGGGGAAGCCATTTGGCGCTGCCGCGCCACAGCAATCGACGCACCACTAAACTGAACTTCACATACAAAACGGGCGCGTTCATGCGAACGCGCCCGTTTTTCGGAATATTATTTCTTCTCCGCTTCAATACTACCATGCTGCGCTTCATACTCCGCAATACGTTTCTTGATAAGCTGCTCAATTTCTTTGTTTTTTGTACGACCCTCATAGCTTGCAATGTAACCAATCTTATCCAATAAATCCTGAGAAATTCGCAAGGTATAGCGGGGCAGGTTATCACTCATATTGACTCACCTCTGACGCAATGTTGATAAAATTATAGCATTGCGATATTATATTTTGTAAAAAAAGACGAAATTAATGCGTCAAAACAGAGGTGTTTTATATGGGTATGAAAGTCTGTACATTCTTTGGGCATAAGGACTGTCCGGAGACGGTTAAACCGATTCTGATGGCTTTGCTGGAGGACATGATCATTGAGGAAGGCGTTAGTGTGATTTATGTGGGCAATCAGGGGCGTTTTGATGCGTATGTGCGCTGTGTTCTTAGCGAATTGATGGATGTGCATTCCTACATATATTATGCGGTGGTGCTGCCCTATGTGCCGGGACATACCCAGGAATATGTGAATTATGAGGACACCATGGTGCCGGAGGGGGTCGAAGCGGTGCATCCCAAATATGCCATTACCTGGCGAAACAACTGGATGCTGAAACGTGCGGATTATGTGGTAACGCACATTACCCACCAATTTGGCGGTGCGGCGCAGTTTGCTGAAAAAGCGCACAGACAGGGAAAGACAGTGATCAATATCACGGGCGAGGATTATGAATTTCTACCAACCAGGATTTTGGAAAGAATGCTGCGTAATGAGCGCAACAATATTTGCTTGTTGACGGATGATACATACAATGCGATACACAAGGTTCTGAAGAGGCGGATAGACAGGCAGGGAGTGTAATGAGCATTTGGGTAAGTTGCTGTGGAATGAGCAAGCAATTTGTCTGTTTTGCACAGAGAAACAAGTGTCCGTCTGCCAATTTCGCCAATTTTGCATTCTGACGAAAATAAGCATTGAAATCTCTTGGCGCTTCGTGTATAATGTCTGTATTGCGGTGCTTTGCACCGGAGAGCAAGAAGAGGAGGGGAATACCCTTCCCGAAAGGAGATTGTAAACACCATGTACACAGTGAATTCTATCCGTAACGTATGTCTGCTGGGCCACAGCGGCAGCGGCAAATCCGCTCTGGCTGAGAGCCTGCTTTATATGACCGGTGCTATTGTCCGCATGGGCAAAAACGCCGACGGCAATACGGTTTCTGACTTCGACCCCGAAGAGACCCGCCGTAATATTTCCATTTCCACTTCCGTGATCCCTCTGGAGTATCACAACTGCAAGATCAACCTTTTGGATACCCCCGGTGGCTTTGACTTCTCCGGCGCTGCTATGGAAGCACTCCGTGCTGCCGATGCTGCGATCCTGGTCATCTCTGCCAAGGACGGCATCACCGTCGGTTTCGAGAAAGCCTGGAAGTACTGTGAAGAGCGGAATATGCCTCGCTTCATCTACATCTCCAAGGTAGACGAGGAAAACTCCGACTACAATGCTACCTACAATGCACTGCGTGAAAAGTACGGCAACAAGATCGCTCCCGTGGTCGCTCCTATCTGGGATGCTTCCAAGAAGATCACTGGTATCATCGATGTTCTGAATAAGCGCGCCTACGAGATGCAGAACCTGAAGCGCGTGGAGATCGAAGTTCCCGCAGATAAGGAATCCGTCATCGAAGAGTTTAACGATGCTCTGAAGGAGTCCGTTGCCGAGACCAGCGAAGAGTTTATGGACAAGTTCTTTGGTGGTGAGGACTTCACCTATGCGGAAATGATCAAGGGCATGCACAAGGGCGTTCTGGATCATACCTTGTATCCCGTTCTGTGCGGCTCCGGTGTCAACTGCCTGGGCAGCCTGATGCTGATGGATCATATCATCGACCTGCTTCCCAACCCTGTGGAAGGCAACTACCACAAGGCTACTTTGGCTGACGGCACCACCGAAGAGTTCGTTGTTTCTCCCGGCGGTGTTCCCTCTGCCTTCGTTTGGAAGACCGTTTCCGATCAGTACGGCAAGTACTCCTTCATCAAAGTGCTGTCCGGTACCATCAATTCTGACACCACACTGGTCAACTCCCGTACCGGTGAGACTGAAAAGCTGGGTCGTCTGTATGCTATGTGCGGCAAGAAGAGCACCGAGATCAAGGAACTGAACTGCGGCGACATCGGCGCCATTGGCAAGATGGATAAGGTCAAGACCGGCGATACTCTGTGCGATCCCCGTAAGGTGGTCAGCTTGAAGGGTATTCCCTATGCCGCTCCCTGCTACTCCATGGCCATTGCTCCCAAGGTTAAGGGTCAGGAAGAAAAGGT